>CALWPV010000086.1 GCA_944383515.1 uncultured Clostridia bacterium | reverse complement strand
CAAGGGCAGAACCTCAAAAAATCGGCTCTGCCCAAAATAACTAATGACATATCTTATATCAGTTTTTTGAATTTACACAAAACTTGAAACGGTCTCTTCGGTTCCTAAAAAAATCCGAATTCTCTGGGATTGTCTCTTTCCTACGTGTCAGGGGTTAAAATTCGGTATTAACCGACTTCCCCCGTACCAATATCGTTGTGAAGCCCGTAAAATCAAGGGAAATCGGGACTTCACAATTTTTTCACAAAAGAATTAGCACTCGCTCGAAGTGAGTGCTAAAATTTACACTTTGTTCATAGATTTTGTGTATATTCTTAACAATTTCGATGTACCATAGAATCATCCGAAAGGAAGAGAGCCAGAACCACCTGATTAACCTGATTCTCAAAAATTTCGGAAATTAATATTAGTTTCTGCACAGTCTATCTATAGGCTGCGGCATGAAATACATGGGGAGGATTAGTGTGAAAAATCAGCTCGAATAGCTGATTTTTCACACGGCTATTTGTGCCGAAGCGCCACAAATAGCTTCCTTCGCAGGCGCAAATTTGAAATTTGCGCCGCGACCTCCGCGCTAAAGCGCTTCGGAATGGAGGATTATTATGTTTGAAATGACACCATTGGAAAGAACGTATCGTAATTTATTTAGTCAGAATCCGTTTGCTGATTTTGAAAAGGCATTTTTCAACAATTCACCGGCCCTAACCGATTTTAAGACCGACATTCAGGATACAGGCGATGCCTTTTTGTTAGAGGCCGATCTTCCCGGCTTTGATAAAAAAGATATTGCTATCGATGTCCACGACCACCGCTTAACCATTAAAGCCGAGAGACATTCCAACCACGAAGATAAGGACAAACAGGGCCATTACCTGCGCTGCGAGCGTTCCTATGGCTCCTTCACCAGAAGCTTTGATATCGACGCCATTCAGGAAGACAAAATTACCGCTTCCTATACCGACGGCGTTCTGAAATTGACGCTTCCGAAGAAGCAGGAAGTGCTTCCCGCTTCCCACCAGATTACCATTGACTAAACGAACTCCCTCTATTTTTCTCCTTCTTTTTATGCAAGGCTTTGCCGGTTCCGCTCAGGGCCGGCAGGGCCTTTTTGTTTTTACGAAACCGTAAACGCTTTTTGAACATTTTTGCATTCCTCTCGTCAGGATGCTTCATTTTTAGTATAATAAAGAAAAAGTTAAACGGAGGTACTACCACCATGTCAGAAAATCACCATCCTTTACTCGATTCTTTGCTGTCTGGCTCCGAAGAACCCATTCATGAATTGACCAACGAACTCGCTACCCAAAGCGACGCCGAACTAGACGCGTTGTTTGAACAATCTAAACTGCTGGTCAATACAATTGTCGATTATAAAGAACTCATGATGGTCTATTCTTGTGCTATTAAAGAAATCCGCACTAAATTTGAAGTGTTAAACGCCGAGTTTAATATTCGCTATCAGCGCAACCCCATCAATTTTATTAACACCCGCCTGAAGCGCTCTTCCAGCATTGCCGCCAAATTAGACAAGCTGGGATTGCCGTTCGACCCTGAAACCATTGAAAAAAATCTTCACGACATTGCCGGGGTGCGCGTTATTTGTTCTTATGTTGACGATATTTATCTGCTGGCTAAATCGCTGATTCAGCAAGACGATATTCATTTGATCAAAGAAAAGGATTACATTGCCAACCCCAAACCCAACGGCTATCGCAGCCTGCACCTGATTGTTACGGTTCCTGTCTTTTTCGCGAATCAGCGCAAGGATGTTGAGGTTGAAGTTCAAATCCGAACCATCGCCATGGATTTCTGGGCCAGCCTGGAGCACCAGCTTAAATATAAACACCATGTTGAGAACGAAGCTGATATTGTTAAACAGCTTAAAGAATGCGCGGATCTAATCTCTACCACCGACTACCGCATGCTCAGCATTCGCCAAAATATAGAAAAACACAGCAGCGCCCCTTCCGAAGAAGAAGTGCTGCTGCAAAAACTCAAAAAACTGGACACGCCGCTTACTTAACGTACATAGCGGCTCAGGGTCTGACGCACGGCTCCCGGTCCCTGGCTCAGCTCACGCAGAAAATCAAGCACGCGCTCAGCCAGCCCGCAGGCATATAAATCGACGCCAAAAATGGTAGCATCAGTCAGCAAGCCGCGCAGCGACGCTTCGTCAACTTCGCCTAGGCGTCCGCTGCAGGCAGCCGGCCACTGCTTCTGCAAAGCAGAAAGCAGCGGATCCGGACTCAGCGTCATAGGCTGTCCCTCGTCATCGACGCCTAAGAGATAGCGAAGCCAGCCGGCCAGCACCAGAGGAATAACAGTAAACTGCGAAGCGGCCACTCCGGCCGCTTTTAGCGTGCCACCAAAACGCACCGATATTTTTTGTGAGGTATCTGTCGCAATGCGCTGCGGGGTATCCGGCATAAACGGATTCGGCAGCCGCTGCGTTAGCACCTCGCGCAAAAAGGCCTGCGGATCAATCACGCCGGGATCCACCACATAGGGCATGCTCTCCTCGCTCAGCCTCTCCACCAAACGACGCAAAAGCGGATCCTGCATTTCTGCGGCAATGGTCTCATACCCCAGAAGGCATCCGTACACAGCAAGACAGGTATGAAGCGGATTCAGGCAGGTGCCCACCTTCATGGTCTCGACGCGGCTCACCGTTTCCCGATCGGTCATAATGACCCCAGCCTCCTCCAGAGGCGGCCGTCCGTTCGGAAAGTCGTCTTCCACTACCAGATACTGCGTTTTTTCCGCGTTCACAAACGCCGCCGTATAAGTATGCTTGTCGGTTACCACAATATCCATGCCCTCCAGGCCGTCTTGCTCCAGCGCCTCGCGCACCGCCTCGCTCGGCCGGGGCGTAATTTTGTCAATCATTGTCCAAGGAAAGCTGATCTTCTCACTCACATAGGCTTCGTCCTGCTCTGTAATAAAACCTTTTTCGCGCCACGCGCGAAGCACCTTTAGCACTGCGCTCTGCAGCTTTTCTCCGTTGCGGGAGCAGTTATCCATGCTGACCAGCGCTAGCGGCCGGCCGCAGGTGCGTCCCCGATGTACGCAGAGCCTTGTCAGCTTGCCTAGCAGCGTTTGACTTTCCTTCGGTGGATTTTCCGCGTCGCGCCGCACCGCTGGGCTCATGGCGTAGCCTTTTTCGGTAATGGTAAACGATACCATCTGCAGGGAGGGCGCTTCAAAAATGCGCTGCAGCTCGTTTTCGTCTCTGCTAAGCAGCAGGCTGTCCGCTATGGAGGCAACAATTTCTTTGTCAAAGCTGCCGTCTGCGTGCATGGTAACGGCCACGGTTAAATTCTCGTTGGGCTGAAGACAGCGGGTAACCACCTGCTCGTCATAGCTTTCGCAGCAGAGAATGCCCGTACTCATGCGCCCCGCTTCGATCAGGCGCTGGCAGAGCACCGCGGGAAATATGCGAAAAATATTGCCCGGCCCAAAATGCAGCCACTGCGGCTGTTTTTTTGTTGCCTGCGCTATGGCGCCGGCGTCGTAATCCGGCACATGGTAGCCCGGCCAGCTTTGTTTATTTTGAATGGATTGTCTAGTTACTTTCATCGCTTTCTCCTTTAAAGACCAAATCCGAAATACTCATTCGTGTTCTGGTAGCAGATCCCCTGCACCAGCGCCTTTAGCCAGGCCTCGTCGCCAGGATACTGACCGCTCTCAACCCAGTTTCCGATCAGATCGCAGAGCAGGCGGCGGAAATATTCATGGCGGGTATAACTCAGGAAAGAACGCGAATCGGTGAGCATGCCCACAAAACGCCCCAGCACGCCAACGGACGCTAGCGAGCGCAGCTGCGCGCTCATGCCGTCAATATGATCATTAAACCACCAGGCGCTGCCGTGCTGCAGACCGCCCTGCGCGTCGCCCTGAAAGCTGCCCAGTACCGAATCAATGGCCGCATTATCGCCGGGATTCAGCGAATAAACAATAAGCTTACCCAGCGCCTGCCAGCTCACCATTTCATTAAGCAGCGCCGCCAGGTTCTCCGCGCCCGTACGGCTGCTCATTGCGTCAAAGCCCGCATCCGGCCCCAGCACATAATATCCTTCCGTGTTAGGATTGCGCAAGCAGCCAAAATGCAGCTGCATCACCCATCCCTTGCGCTTATAGGCCCTGGCGCACACCAGCAGCATCAGCGTCTGGTACGCCGCCACCTGCGCCGCCGTCAAAATGCCGCCCGAAAGCGCCACCTCCACAGCCTCATTCGCCACGTCAATATCCGGCTCCGCAAACAGCAGCGTATCCAGCCCATGATCCGCGCAAAGGCAGCCGCGGGCTGCAAAATAGTTAACGCGCTCCTCTAGGGCGGTGGCTATCTGATCGGCTGTGGTAAGACTGCGCCCGGTAACTTCTTCCAGCTGACGGATATACGCGGCAAAACCGGGTTTTTCAATTTGGACCGCCTTATCGGGGCGAAAAGCCGGGCGCACCTGGGTGTCGAACCCGTTTTCCGGCTCGTCGGCAATGCTCTCGTGCCAGATAAGCGAGTCGACCGGATCGTCTGTTGTACAGATGGCCTTCACCCGGAACAGCTTCATGATTTCGCGGGCCGATAAGCCTGCCAGCTGCTCGTTGCACTGATCGTAAATCGCGTCAGCATTTTGGCCGCTTAGCGGCTCTGTAATGCCGAAAACCCGCTGCAGCTCCAGATGACTCCAGTGCAGCATGGGATTGCCAATGAGCTGGGGCATAAGGGCGGCAAAGGCCTTGAACTTTTCGCGCCCGGGCGCATCGCCGGTGATCAGGCGTTCGGGCAGGCCGCAGGCGCGCATAAGGCGCCATTTATAGTGATCGCCGCCCAGCCAGACTTCGGAAATGTCGGTGAAGTGCTTATCCTGCGCGATTTCCTGCGGACTGATATGGCAGTGATAATCGATAATGGGAAGCTCAGCCGCTATATCGTGATACAAGTGACGCGCGGTGGGCGTGCTGAGCAGAAAGTCTTTGTTTAAAAATGGTTTCATGCTTTGCCCTCTATTCTTTCGAGCATGTCCCAGCAGCCCCACAGGTACATTACGCCGAGGGCGCGGTCGTATAAACCGTAGCCCGGACGGCATTTTTCTCCCCAGAGGTGCCGGCCATGGTCGGGGCGCATATAGCCGTTAAAGCCGCAGTCGTGATAGGCGCGCATGATTTCCAGAATGCCCACGTCGCCGTCGCAGTCGCGGTGCGATACTTCGGAAAAGTCGCCGCTCGGGTAGTGTTTTACGTTACGCACGTGCGCAAAGGCGATGCGGTCGCAGTAGGTGCGAATGATATCGGGCACGTTGTTATTGGGGTTGGCGCCCAGCGAGCCGGAGCACAGACACAGACAGTTGTAGGGATCGTCAACCATGGCGAGGAGCCGGCCGATGGAGGCTTTGTCTACCAGAAGACGCGGCAGGCCAAAAATATCCCACGGGGGATCGTCCTGATGAATGGCCATTTTTATGCCGGTTTCGTGGCAGGTGGGCATAATGGCTTCCAGGAAATACCGGAGATTGTCCCAGAGCATTTCCTTGGTGACCGGACGGTACGCCGCAAAAAGTTCTTCTAATTGCGCAAGGCGCTCCGGTTCCCAGCCGGGCATGGTAAAGTCTTTGCATTCTTCCAGAATATAGTTAGCCATGGCCCGCGGATCTTCTTTAATGAGATTCTTCTGGTAATATAGCGCCGTGGAGCCGTCGGGCAGCGGGTGGTAGAGGTCGGTTCTGGTCCAGTCGAAAATGGGCATGAAATTGTACGTTACAACTTTAACGCCGAACTCTGCCAAATTTTTCAGTGTGGCGATATAATTTTCAATATACTGATCGCGCGTGGGCCGGCCGATTTTTATGTCGTCATGTACGTTAACGCTTTCGACCACGTCCATGTTGAACCCGGCGCCTTCAATTTGGCGGCGCATTGCTTCGATTTCTTCTTTTTCCCAGACCTCGCCGGCCTGCTTCTGGTGCAGGGCCCAGACCAAACCGGTGACTCCGGGGATTTGCCGAATTTGTTCAGCGGTTACGGTGTCGTTTCCTTTGCCGTACCAGCGGAATGTCATTTGCATGGCTGCTTTGCCTCCTTTACTCCTGCGGCGCGTGGCCGCATTTTGTCCTGATACGCTTGATTATACACTAAAACCTTGCGCTTGAAAAGAAGACAACAAAAAAACTGCCGCTGGCCCGTTTTTTCGAAAGATCCCGGGGCGCATGAATAGGTTGAATTCCCTTGATATTTTAATGTATAATAACAATGAGTTCGAGTAGTTTTTATGGGTAAACGAGGATAACGATTTGACTATGTGCAGAAAAAGAATATGGGCACCGATTATATTTTTTATTTGTTTTTATGTTATTATGGGTATGGCGCGGCCGGTATACGCTCAAACCGAGGCGCTAACGAGTACCGAACTTTACCAGGATATAGACGCGTATCTGCAATCTGCCGCAGAACGTGCCCATATTCCTGCCATGTCTGTTACCATTGTAAACAATAAGGCGGTATTGTTTTCCAAGAATTATGGCGATTGTGAGAGCAGTGACACACCCTTCTTTCTTGGCTCGGTCAGCAAATCTTTTACCGCCGTCTGCGTTATGCAGCTGGTTGAGCAGGGGAAAATCAGCTTGAACGCACCGATCTCTGCATATCTGCCAAACGCGACGGATGGCGACAGAATCTCAGTAGGCCAGCTACTGAATCACACAAGCGGCCTGGGAGAATATCAAACTCTTGAAAACTATAAAATTATCAATGAACAGGGTATACACTGTTACGCCAATGTTAATTATTCCCTGCTGGGCGAGATTATTGAATCTGTTAGTGGTGAATCATACCGTGATTACATAACGAATAACCTTTTTAAACCGCTGCAGCTCTCTCATACCGCCGCAGCGCTAAACGAAAGTCAAGAAAACGGCGTTATGGCTGGCTATACGAACATTTGGGGCTTCAACGTTAAAACAAGCCACAAATTTCCTTCTTCGAAGGACGCCTGGATCACGGTGCCCGCTGGATATATTGCCTCCTCCACAGACGATCTGGGAAAATATCTGCAGATGTATCTAAACGGAGGAAACGGCATTCTGTCAAAGTCTAGTATTGACACGATGTTTTATGGGGATACCGTCTATGTGAACGGCAATATCCCTTATTGGTACGGATATGGGTGGACGCGAATAGAAAAGCCACTTTCCGAGCCTGTACTACGTCACAATGGCCTTATTGAAACCGGAAATGCCTGCCTTTTTATTCTTCCTGAAAGCAATATGGCAATGGCCATTACAGCAAATACCAATGACTATTTTGTAGCGAATGGCATGATAGATTCTATGGGCTGGGGCGTAGTGCTCATGCTTTTAGGAAATGAACCTAACGAGATATCCGGCAGCGCATATGTTTTGAACCACCTCGGCATAGACCTGATCATGCTGATTGTATTGGCTATGGCCATTATGCCTTTTTGCCTTCTCCCTCAATATGTAAAAAACATAAGGAGTAGTAGAATCTTGTCAAAGACACTCTCTCTTATGGGCTTTCACATTCTTCTTCCAGCCTTCCTGTTGCTGCTTGCGCCGGTATTTTTAAAAATCCCGCTGTGGGTTGTTTGGGCATTTGCTCCGGACATTTTCCTCACCCTTGTGGTTTCAGCAACGCTGCTTTTCGCCGGAGGTCTCGCCAAAGGGATCCTTTTATATAGAAATAAAAAATAGCCAAATTTATCGTATGCTTTCTACATACAGCAAAAGCGGTTATATTTATTCTGCATAATAAATATAACCGCTTTTATGTGCCCTCCACGTATCTCTCGTGCTTATAATAACATAAAATGGAGTGCTATGTCAATCTAAGAAGCAAAAAAGAATATTTTCAAATGCCAAGCGTTTTTGAATCCTTTTTAAGTAAATGGCGGAATAGAACAAAGCCCTCGCAGGCCGCTTAAACACTGGAAAACAAAAGAACCCGCTTTGTTAGCGGGTTCTGCGAAAAATGAGCCGCGGGGGGTTCGAACCCCCGACACCTGGATTAAAAGTCCAGTGCTCTACCGGCTGAGCTAGCGGCCCATTGATCGTGCGGATATTATAATACCACAAGACAAAGAGTTTGTAAAGAGTTTTTTTGTTTTTCTTTCAAAATTTTTTACTGACCTTATTTTCCAAACTAAATTCCACCCCATCACATTTAAAGCATAGAAATTACTTTGAAAAAACGCCAGATGGACGTTACTTTGAAAAAATCCTTTACCTCCCTATCCCACTCTAGTATGATCTTATCGCCCCCCCCGGTTGTGAAATAGGAGGTTTTAGATTATGGCAAAACATTCTCATTTATCTTTAGACGAACGCATTACAATTGCACAGCTTTTAAAAGAACAGTCCTCTTTTAAAGCGATCGCCCGCGAG
>CALWPV010000085.1 GCA_944383515.1 uncultured Clostridia bacterium | reverse complement strand
CACGGTATTGTTGCGGCACGTCTTTTCCGGCAGACAGGTCCGAGATGTATTTGTCGTGCTTTTCTGTCAGTCGTTTGGCATCGGCGGAAGTGAACGATCTTGCCATGCTTTATCCCTCCCGCTTTTTGAAGGTGAGCAGCTTGTCCCGATAGTATTCGTACTGTTTTTGCCGGGCGGCGATCTCGGCGGGCAGGCCGCTGGTCAGGTCATTGCAGAGGGCGTCGAAGCGGTCAAGGATGGAGATGATGCGGCGTTGTTCGGAAAGTGGAGGAACAGAAATTCTTGCTTTGCTGATGTTATCGTTATACAATCTCGCAATCGTTCCACCCGTTGAAACGGACCAGGGTTGTAACTGGTAGTAATAATACAAATAACGATTGAGCACAATGCTTTCATCATTTTCAACCCAAACGATATTGGAATCTTGGTAATATGCAGGCTCCCCGTCATAAATAACAGTACGCCCAATCGTTCCTGCTGCGGAAATCAGAATGTCGCCCCTTTTAGGAAAAGGATATTTTGAACGATACTCTTCATATTTTGCTTTGGATATGTACGCATCTGGTTCTTTGCCAAATGTGCCGATTTTATAGAAAGGTACATCGCCAGAGGGGCTGGTTTCTGCTTTCATAATCCGTTTACACATGGCGACTTTTCCAATATCTCCCAGGGTCATCCAAGTGGATTGACTTGTAGGCGTGAGCAAACGATTTCTGTAGTAAATGTACTGCTCTTTTCTAGCGGTGAGTTCCGCGGTGAGTTCGGCGGTGAGCTCGGCGGTGAGCTCGCTAAAATGGTCCAGAATCCTCACAATTTCTTGCTGGACTTCCAGTGGGGGGACAGGGATTTGAATACTTTCTATCATTGGTTTACGAATAGAGGTGACGGTTGCGCTAACAGCTTTACGTAAGATGAACTTTTTAAAAAAGGCTTCCATATAATAGTAAACAAATCTAGTGTCTATAGAAGGCTCTGTGAAGTGAATTCTATATACCCGTTGATGTAATGCATATTTCCCATTGATGTAATGAAAAATTTCTCCAACTCCGCCTTCACCTGGAATAATAATTGCTTCTTCATCATATTCGTATGAGCATTTTAGTTTTACCGTTTTTGAGCGTATAAAAAACGGATACAGGCCATTTTCATCAGCTTCGTTTCCATTACTACTGCCAGTTCCAACCTCGGCAACAGATTTTATGTCAGTGAATGGAACACCATTCGGACATAAACCTGTAATCAGGTTTTCAATTCTATGCATTATGTTTTATCTCCATTATCTTTGCTGCAAAATTAGTCCTACATAAATGGAAAACAGAGCGCACAAAAACAAATCTTCCATCGTTTCGAGTCTTTCGTGTGCATACTCTCCAGGAAGCCAGAAGTTGACTTTTTTATCTGGATTGGCGACGGGAGAAATCTCTGTATTCTCTTGGAAAGAAATCGGCTGGCAATCCCATTCTGCCAAAACTTTCGCTGCAACAGCGCAAATTTCACATGCGCTTTTTTCGGGACCGTTTCCGAAGTTAAAATCATAGGCATACTCGCCAAGGGGATCAGGGTTTGACTCTGGATTTTCATCGAACATACGGAGACGGCTGAACAGACACTTCTCAAGGTCATAAAGTGGTATGGGAAGCTCTTTGGTCCTATAATTTTCAAGCCCTTTATAAAGATATTTGGCCCCTTCGTAAAAGAGTTCCGTGCTTTGAGTTTCACCGTGATGATACTTTTTCTCTGCTTGTTGGATGGCTTCCACACATTTATCGTAGAATTCTTGACCTTTCAAAAGAGGCTTTGGTAAGCTTAGCTCCATATAGTCACAAATTGCATCTTGAACATCTTCTTCCAACATGTTGTATTCACGGAACATATTCCTGTGATACGCCAAAGCCGGGTTATAAAGTGCGGCGACCCAACACAAAGGCAGCAAATAAATATCGTCCTTCTCATTAAAATATTTCATCAAAAAAGTATCTCGCTGCGCTTTGAGCTGCTGCGCTTTCTGGCGTTTTACTTCTTCGTCTTGACGTAAAGAAAGAGCCTCCATCCGTTTACCCTGATTTACTTGGCAACGACCAATTAAGATGGCCGCAATTAAACTGCCAATAGCGCAGAGCGCAGAGACGATACTACAAGCGATAGAAACACAGTCCGTCATTACCCCTCAATCTCCCCAATAATCTTCTCAATCTCCTCCCGCAGCATCTGCTCCCGGGCCACGATCTGGGCAATCTCGGCGTTCAGCGCCATGATGTCGATTTTCTCCCGGGTGTCCTCCGCCTCCACATAGGTGGAGACCGAAAGGTTATACTCCTGCGCGGCGATGTCGTCCCGGCTGGCCAGCTGGGAAAAATGGGCTTCCTCCCGCCGCACGGCAAAAACGTCCACGATGCGGTCGATGTTTTCCGGCGTCAGCTTGTTGTTGTTCGTTACCTTGATGCACTCGCGGGAGGCATCCATAAACAAGACCTTGTTGTCCTGCTTGTTCTTTTTCAGCAC
>CALWPV010000084.1 GCA_944383515.1 uncultured Clostridia bacterium | reverse complement strand
TAGAATATTTTACACCAAAGCAAGGAAAAGAGCCATCATTTTTTTGCAAAAGGCAAAATCTGATGGCTCTATATGGAAGTTACTTTAAAAAACTAGAACTTACTTTGAAAACTAACCGTTTTTTTCGAGGCACCTATGAGAAAGCAAAATTACACCAGAATCTGCGTAATCCAGTCTACTATCCAGTTATTGTGATAAAACCAAGAGGAAATCGTCCCCTGTTCTATCGCCATAACAAAGGTAGAAAATATATTCTGTCCCGTAGCAAACATGGTAAAAATAAACATCCAGATTTGAATCACAATCAAACCAATAATGCCACCGGCCACCAGCCCCAGCACCCGGTTCACCGTTCCAATAAGGGGAATCCAGTTAAGAGCGCCAAGCCAGCGGCTTATCAGTTTAAGCAGCAAAAGCGAAATAATAAATACCAGCAATACGGCAATCGCATTCACTACAACATTAGCTAAGAAGACGCGTACGTAATCTACAAAGCTACTAACCCCCAGCGCACCATACGCTTCATAATTATTATTGCCCACCATGCTGGTTTTTAGTGCATCCGGCAGCAGCAAACCTTCGATAAAGCTGCTCGCCTCAGCCATTGCCGGCTGCGCCGGCGCTTCAATAGGCAGCGCGGCCGCGATCCGATCTTGCAGGCCTATGGAGCGCAAAAAATCTGCCACGAGTCCGTACAGCTGCCATGCCAGCAGCATAGCCAGCACCCAGCTAAGCATGCTGAGAAGCGTACGCGCCAGTCCCCTGTGCCAGCCTTTGGCCAAATACAGAACAAAAACAAAAATGACAACCGCGTCTGCTATATAAGGAAGAAAATTAGCCATCTGTTACCTCCACGCTGTTAACTGCAACGTCATAATAATCGATTTGCCCGTTCCGCAGCGCCGCAACCGTGTCGCCGCTCGAGAAGGCGACCAGCCGGATATAGTCTTCCCCTGAATCCATTTGCCATTTGGGCGAGCCTTTTTCACTAATACCGTAGAAAAGCCGGCCCGATCCATAAATAACGGTATCGCCCCAAGCGTCTAGGTACGTTGCGTCTTCAACGCTTGTCTCATATAAAACCTCACCGCTATAGTCGTAGATCACAATGTTATTGGTAACCGGCGCTACCGTTCCCGCCAGTCCCTCGCCATAGCGCACGGCAAAATAAGAATCCTGTAGCACCAGGCTTTCCATTTGGTAAGATAACTGCTGCTGCCAGAGCACCTCGCAGGCGCTGCCGGCGCTTAGCGTTCCCACTCGATCGCTCGCTGCGAAAAAGCATTCGTCGCCGGAAAACTTGAGATCCGAGACAACGCTATTCTCAAAGGATATACTGCCGACAATCCGGTCTACCAGCGTAGAGCCGTTTTCTGTTAAGTCAAAAATGGTAACAATACTCTGCAGGGTAGAGCCGGTATAATAAATATACGCGGTGGCCATGCGGCTGCCGTCTTCGTTTAACGCTACGGCAACCGGAATGCCATCGGTATCGGCGTATGTATGACGCTGCATAAGCAGTTCGCCGCTTGGCGAATACAAATTAACGCTATGGGAATCGCCGTCGTCTATGACAATGGCCGTATTACCCGCTTCATTCACGCAGTGAAGCAGAATCTGATTCTCCATGGTCAGCTCCGTTATCACGGCTCCGTTTTGAATTAACAACACGCCCGTACCCAGACGGTCGGCCACGGCCATATAGTCTCCGGCCCGTAAAATATACGGCGAAGACATAGTAAACGGAATGTCCCAAAGCACCTCGCCATTTTCATTGAGCGCCTGCACTCCGTCCTGGCTGCAGCGCACCAGCGTGTCGCCGCTCTCGTCCAGCAAAACCTGTGTGCTTCCCTCGGCAAAGGTCACTTCAATATCGGTTTGCTGCAGCGTATAGCTGGACCTGCCGCGGATCATATTATAAAACCGGTCCGAAAAGAAAAAGGCGAAAAGCGCCACCAAACAGATGGCCGTAAGTCCAATTAAAATCTTTTTCTTGTCTTTGGGCGGATTTTTAAGCTTCTGTGTGTGTTCCTGTTCGCGCGCATTTTCCTGCTCGCCTTCCCCGGCCGCTTCCTCCGCGTCCGGCTGCTGCCCGGCGTCTATTTCGGGCTCCTCTCCTTCGCCCGGCTGCCCCGCCGGCCGCTCTTCTTCTCCTTCAAAAAATGCTTGCTCAAACTCGTCATCCGCAGTTTCTAACCAATTACGATTTTCTAAGTTTTCGCCGTCTCCACTGCTTCTTTTCATGTATATCTCCTTTGTTTGGTATGGTATCCTTTGCCAATGCATGCACTGCAATTAAAATCAGTTGTCCTATTCCCAAATAGCCAAACAAACGATAGCCTTTGTCAACCAGATCGCCAAATCCAAGCTGCGCCAGCAAAAAAGCAGCCCCCGTCAGCAGCAGGCAAAGTAAATTCCGGTTAACGCCGCAGCCCCGCACGCGGTTTAATACGCCAAACCCGTCCGAAATCGCCGTTGTATACATGGCCCCCAGCAGCACTCCAACATACAGCTGCTGCCATACGGCATGCTCCTCTAAAAGCGCCAGCGTGGGAATAGATACTCCTTGTATTGTATCATAATTTAGAAATGTTGCAACCCCCAGAGCCAGCGTTAATACAACTAATACTGCCGTTCCTATCCACGCCGCGCGCCAAATATCTTCCCGCCGCCGCATTTCGCCCGCCAGGCCGGCCAGCACCGCCGCAGCCCCCAGCATATTATACGAAGCATATAAGATACCGCTAAAAAGAGCCTGCGGCCAGTTTTCCAGCGGCAAAGCCGAAAACACCGACAGCGGCTGCAGCAGGAGGCCGGCGGTTTCCTGCCCCCGCGCATAGCCCAGCACGCTGTAGAGCCCCAAAAGCAAGCCGCCAATTATGAGGATCGGCGTTAAAACACGGCATACGGCCAAAATTCCCGTGCTGCCACGGCGCAGCGGCAGATAGCACGCCGCCGCCATAGCCAGCATGGCGGGATATTTAGAAATGCCCCACTGCTGCTCGGCAATAGCGCCCGTACCCGAAAGCATTACGCCGTATCCCAGCAGCATAGAAAGCGTTACCACCGCGTCTAAAACCGCGCCCGCCCATTTGCCGGCAATGCGCTCCGTAAACCTTCCATAATCTGTATCCTGATATTCATATGCAATTTTCAGCGTACCATACGTTCCCAGGAAAATGAGGAGGCCCGCGGCCAGCATACCCAGAAATCCCGCTTCCCCATACCGGGTAAAGTACGCCATAATCTCGGCGCCAGACGCAAATCCGGCGCCGATTACCGTACCGACCAGCACCATGGCAATGCCCAGGCCGGGGCCCCATGCCTTATTTAAGCTAAAGCGCGCGCCCCAAAGCGAGCGTTTTTTCACTCCGCCGCCTCGCTGGTTTCTCCCTCTGCGGGAGCATGCGTTTGAACGGTCTCCGGATCCGCCGGAGCCGCCACCGTCATTGTTTCATACATTTCGTCAATTTGCATATCCATTGTCTCCAATCGGGTTTGAATGCCGTCTAGCGCACTCACGCTATTAAATAGCAACATGCCCATAACCAGTGTCACCATAAGCAAAATGGCCGATAAAGAAGTGAGCACGCGAAACGGCGAGCTCTCCGAGCGGCTCTTTTCGCGCCGGCTCAGGCGAGCGCTGGCCGCCGTTTTCCGCGGCTCTCTCTCTTGCCAGATTGACTCCGCGCGTTTTTCCCTGCCGGGCAGCCGGTCCCATATCGCCTGGCGCGGCTCTTCCTGAGGTAGTTCCCAGGGGAGCGGTCCGGTGCTTTCCATTTTTCGCTCTTCCATGCGCTTGTCAAGCGACGCCGCCTGCTGCGCCTGCTGGCTTTGCGCGCCGCGAAAATCGGCCGGGTTCTGATCGGAATACACATAGTAACCCCCCAGTTCATGGTAATCTCCGTCGAACCACTGATAAAACGCTAAAGAACCGTCCAGGCCGTCGCCCATCATGAGCAGGGGCGCGCCGGCAAAAAATTCTTCATTTTCTTTAGCAAACCGCCAGGCGCCGTCGTTGCCATAGCCCGGCTGATTCAGCGCCCACCCCAGCACCTGATATTTAGGGTATTGGCGCTCCTGCCTGCGCTGCAGGCTCCGCAGCTGGTCGCCCGTAAAATGAATTTGCCGGCTATTGCCGGATTCTCCTTCCAGAATGCCGCGAATTAAATAAATCGTTTGTTTGCCCAGCCGGTATTCCCTGCCCAAGAGATAGTACATTTGAAAATGGCCTACGCGATCGGTCATATTTTCTTTTAAAAACAAATCGCTTTTTTCTTCTAAGTAGACCTTAACTTCTTCGTTTGGCTTACCGATGCAGCGCACAACGCCCTGCTGATTGTCCTTGGTATCCATTGCCTTTCCCCCTTATTTACTTTCTGTACCTTACGATGGTATCGGAAGAATACCATATTTTTCCAAAACAAAACACCGAAATCTGTCGATGGCTTCAAAAAACTTATCGACAAATTTCGGTGTCGCTAGGCGCGATCATTCGTTAAGGCTTTAAGGCAGATATTACATAACAGATCGCCGCCGCAATCTTGCCAGCGAGTCCCGTTCTCGCTGATATAACTTTCGCCGGCGTTTACCTGTGCATTTTCCGCCCCTGCCGAGCCCTGATATTCAGCCGCTAACGGCATGGAAGCTCCCGGCGTATTCACGTAAATCAGTACGGCAAAAGACTGGCCGCTCTCCAGCGCCAAAGGCTTAGACAAGTCAACGGTATAATATCCCGCATTTTTTTGACTGCCCC
>CALWPV010000083.1 GCA_944383515.1 uncultured Clostridia bacterium | reverse complement strand
CCCCCGCATACGCGGGGAAAACGTGCAGGGCTGAACTGGTTCTGCCCTCATCCAGGGATCACCCCCGCATACGCGGGGAAAACCAAGACGCGTGCAGTTGCCGGAGAAGACATTTAGGATCACCCCCGCATACGCGGGGAAAACGATAGACGACGAAGATGACGACATCGGGAAATAGGATCACCCCCGCATACGCGGGGAAAACGATCTGACAGAAGAGCAGGTCAAAGCGTACAGAGGATCACCCCCGCATACGCGGGGAAAACCTTCTGACAGTGTGTCCCACCAATCCTGAACTGGGATCACCCCCGCATACGCGGGGAAAACCAAGTAATTCTTCTCCTCTGTACATGGCAGAAAGGATCACCCCCGCATACGCGGGGAAAACTAGAGAGGCAGCGGGACGCGATATCAAATAGCAGGATCACCCCCGCATACGCGGGGAAAACAGTGGATACAGAGACGACAGCGGTATACAGTGCGGATCACCCCCGCATACGCGGGGAAAACCAAGCGGGATATCTTGGACAACCGGAATATCAAGGATCACCCCCGCATACGCGGGGAAAACACATCTGTAGCAAGGTTCCCTTGGAATCTCCCCGGATCACCCCCGCATACGCGGGGAAAACGGCGCCGCATCCTGCTCTACGTAAGCCCAAAAAGGATCACCCCCGCATACGCGGGGAAAACCAATATCCCTTTTCTTGATTTGACTTGATTTGAGGATCACCCCCGCATACGCGGGGAAAACTTCAACGATCCCCTTTTGTACCCATGCTCGGCAGGATCACCCCCGCATACGCGGGGAAAACATAGAGTATATCGTCTCCATTAGCGCCAGCACCGGATCACCCCCGCATACGCGGGGAAAACCATCTAATCCAGTGGCCACTCCCTGTATGATAGGATCACCCCCGCATACGCGGGGAAAACCAGCCGCTATGGGACAGGTAGACTGGCTTGTGGGGATCACCCCCGCATACGCGGGGAAAACCATCTCTCTCTTCGATAGATGATACGACATAAGGGATCACCCCCGCATACGCGGGGAAAACACTAAAAAAAAACCTATTTAAAGCCATTCTTTCTGCTTCCAAAATCACATTTCATTTAGTTTGCAATATACTGCATAAGCCAACCTGCAATCTTCCAAGGCTCTATGAGCAGCTTTCACCGGAATGGAAAAATGTTCTGCCACAGTTGTCAATTTCCAATTTGGAAGCCCACGAACTTTCCGACGAGCCACGTTTTGTAAATCCAAACACCGGTTTGCCAAAATTGGAAAGCCACACTGCTTACAAGCAATTCGTAGAAAATCCATATCAAAAGAAATATTATATCCAACCAACAGGTCTTTTCCAACAAACTCGATAAATGCCCTCAAAGACTCTTCTAAAGAGAGACCTTGTTTTTCTCTCATTTCTTGTGTTATATGAGTAAGTTCTATAACGGATGAGGGGATAATTTTATTTCCCTTTACCAATTTAGAAAATTCCTCAACGGGTGCTCCTTCTTCCACACGAATCGCACCCAGCTCCAAGATTTCGTCCGTTGAATGCTGCAGTCCTGTGGTTTCCAGATCAATCAAAACATACCTCTCTTTTGCTTTGAAAGCAGCAGCTTTTCTTTTTGAAGCCCATTGCATCTGAGCTGCTTTGCTGAAGCCTGGTTTTAGTTCCGCATCTGTTTTCACATTCTGCAGTAATGGTCGCCTCATAAGTTTAATGCCGTCAAAATCCACTGGTTCCCATGTCGCATTATGCACGCAAAAATCCATTCTTTGTTCGTTATCAGTGGAAAAGACCATGGTGGCTCGCCCATTTTTCAGATTCTGGCAAATACGCTTCCACAAAGCATCTCTTACTCGGCTGTTGACCTGCCCTACATAAACACCCGTATTAATCTCGCATAGCCATTTAGAAAGATCTCCACGCAGTCTTGGCGGGCAATCCGTCATGGTAATAACTAAAATGTCTTATCGCCTCCCTTCTCTGCATAATTGATTCCATTGTCCACAGTTCCTACATGGTTGTCCCAAAGATACACAGCATTTTCTTTAGATGCCTCTTCCTCTGTTTCCAACAACAACCAGCGAATATCCCGCACCATTCTTTCCAGAATACGGTGCTCCACCATGGCATCTCTTACTCTCCGACGAACTATTGAAGGCAAATTTTCTGGATTCTCAGCCGCTATTGTAAACGCAATGGGAATAGTAATTTCCGCCTTGTATAGATCTGCAATATCATACACAAAAGAGCATTCATGGCCCACATGTACAAAGCCCAGGCCTGGCGAACACCCCAGCGCAACAATGACCGCATGGGCCAGACCATAAAGACAGGCATGGCCGGCAGAAAGCGCCTGATTAACGCTATCTCCCGCTTCAAAATCTTCCGTCTGATAGACCCGTCCATTCCAAGGAACTCCCGTTTTGCGAGATGCCTCCCGGTAAGCCGCTCGTACCCGGCTCCCTTCTCTTCCACGTAGCTGCTGCATAGTCAAACGAGAAACGTCCTCATCGGGAAAACGAAGTTGATACATTTTACGCACTACCTCTAAATGCTTTCGCGTATGGCTAACCAGCTCCGCCTGTCTTTGTAACAAACGGGTATGCGTCGTTAAAGATCGGCCATGAGCATAATACCGTACTCCCTGTTCACCGACCCAAACAATGCCCACACCAGCATCTCCCATTAATTCCATTGCCCGGTGAGTCACACGAGTACCCGGCCCAAGCAATAATACAGAAATGGCAGCCGCCGGCACATGCACAACTCCCCTTTCATCCGTCACTGTTATTGCACCATCCTGACGCCCTAGCGTACAGTGCTCCAAATATAAGAATGTCATTCGATCTTTTATACGGGGAAGCGCCTGTAAGTCTGGCCGAATCATGCCTGGAATCTCAGCCATGAGTACCTCCATAATGCATTATCGTCATTAACCCAAGGCCATAAGCTTTACCCCTACCTATTCCTTCTGTCAACAAACAGCGAAACAGCTTTACATCCGTCACCTGCAGAACGCCTTCATAAGTAACCGATAACAAAGATACCGTTCGATCTGTACTATTTCCTTTCACAAAGTGAAGCCAGCGAGAAGCAGTAATAGTAACTCCGTCTTCTGGCAGTATAAAACCATGCTTTTCCGCCCGTTGTCTCAGCCACATTTCCTGAAAGTCCACCGTGCTACAAGCCTGTACTTTGCCGCGTTTCAACGAACACTTATCTCCATGACTCACTGGATCTATCCGGCTTTTGGTAGGATTAGCCGTCAACCGAAACTGCCATATACTTCCCGGCTGAATTCGCTGCAAGAAGGAATTATATTCTTTGGTTTCAGGCATTCTTCCGCTACCGAATTGTGCTGCTACTTTGGTAAGGTCAGGTTTTTGTTCACTGAGAAGTAACAAATATAGTTTTCCTCCTAACCGATCTAGGCGCCACAGCCGCCGGCGGCGTTCTCCTGGAAAGCTACTTTCTATCGCACCATGAAATTTTTGCGGTGCGATAAGAGCAGCCATAGTACTGCGGCGCTTTGTATCTAACTCTACTCTAGATAAATACATTTTTATTCACTCCAATTCCGCAAATGGATCATGCTCAGTCTCTTCCCATACCAGTGTCTGTGGAAGTGCAACCTCTAGTTCTCGAACATTTCGATAACCATACTGCCTGTGAACCGGATGGAATGAAAGAGGCAAATCTTTTTGAAAAACAGCCCCGTATTCTGCGGGATTTGCATCGATAAGGATACGCATTTTTCTGTTCTTTTCTCTATTGTTTTCTGCCCCCTGCCAAGGCTCAGTACTCAGGGTTTCTAACAATCCTTTTTCCCGAATCCCCAAACAAAGTGGCAATGTAGGCGGACAGGAGCGACGGCCTAGAAACAAGGGAAACGCAGGATAGTGCAGTGCTTGCTCCAGCTCTTCCAGTATCGTCCGATTTTTGCTTTCCAGCCCCGCAAGAAAAATGGCGTCTTCTAAATAATAACGGTAAGTAACATAAGAGGTTTTCTCACTTCTCACCATATGAAAATCTGTCAGAAGGTTTCCCTCCTGATCAACTCGCACCGCAAAACGCAATTGGTTCAACCTTTGTAACCCTTCCTGATTGTCTCTTTTCCTGCCGAGGGCTGCTGCTAAAAGGCCTACTACACCGCTTTTCGTTGGTTCTCTATTAGTTTTCCGTACTTCAAACTTTGAATCCAGCCCCCAGGCTTGTAAAGGCGCCGCTAGGCGCAGCAACAATGTAGGCATACTTACGCCTCCTCCCGGTCTAGCTCCTCACATACCGCTGCCTCTAATTTGTTCAGCAACTGATCCATTGGCAGAGCCTCTGCCAATGCTTCCATTCCAGACCCAATCGCAAACTCCTGTTTCGGTTTTCCTACATATTCCTGATAAACCTGCTGAGCATAACTGGTTAACCTCTTTTTAGACGCTTCTACAAATCCCTGATTGCTGGCTGGAACTGCCTGTTCAAAAGCGCCGCAAAGATTGACTGGCTGGTCTTGCCGAAGTGTGATATATACTGCATCCGGCAGCGTCCGGTTTGCAAAAGTATTTTGTTTTCCTGTGGGCATAGACCGAATAAAGGCTTCTGCAAATGCTCGAATTACTTTTACTGTTTCCTCTTTTCCCAAATGTTCTTCCAGTTCTCTAACATTAAGCGTGGCGTAACGATACAAAGTGGAGGAATTATACTCTACCGTTCCCAAATGACCGGCGCCGGCATTATCCTCTGGTGCACAATCATCTACTGCAGTAAAATAATCATATTCATTTTGAACCGCATGGGTAGAAATACTATGCGCCACTTGCGCAGCAGCATCATAATTCAAAGAAGGGTCACTAGCTACCATACGTCCAAACAGCACCATATCCACCGACGGAGCTTTTTTTAATGCAAGTTTATATTCTTTTTTGTCCTCACACCCAGCTACTGCTAGCTGAGCCAAAGCCTTTGCCTGGGCATAACTCATGAAAAATAAAGCATCTGTTCCTTTCTCTACACTAGAAATCTTTAATCCCGCATTTTCCAGAGATTTTTGGGCCAGGTTTTCTGCCTCTTTTTCCGGATCCAGAGCAGAAATCTGCGCAGCAACCATTTCTACAATTTTCTTTGTTCTCTGTCCCAACTCTTCCTGACTCAATAAAGAATCTCTAAACATTTTGCGCATCGCATGTTTCCATGCCTGTGAAGAGACACGGGCACGAGTCGTACCTCCATACCGAGCCGTTTTAGGGCTTCCTGTGTCATCCCGGTTAACACAGCTTGGTGGAACGGTCTGCAAAATATGAAAATCAATATAAAGTCTGTTATTCCTCATTGTTCTTCTCCTTTTCAACTTTTTCAGATATTCTGTAAAAATCTTGTCCCCAACGAAGGCGCACCCTTGGTGCCAAATCTGGCAGCTGCAGTTCATATAAATCCCACGCTAGCTGCGGATAGTCCAAAGGAATGGATTCCGCACGCAGTAATTGAATTACTCCTCGCAAATAGTGAGCACATTCCTGCATATCTGCGGCCGTAGCCAGAGCGTTAAATCGCCGCAAAATGCTGCTGTCTTCCGGCCTTTCCTCTGGCGGAATCAATTTTCTGACGCAACGGCCAAAGCGCTCGCCTTCCTGGTTCATACTGTCTGCCGGAAGCGAGTGTCCCTGTTGGTGCATGGCATACAGTGTAAGGGACAAATATACCGCCCATTCTTCCCGCGTAGGGTAGCCACTCTCCCGCTGCATGCTCTCTGGCAAGTCCTGCAGATACATGCCCCATAGTTCTGGCATGTCACCAGGAATCCGACCTATACCCCGCCGAAGATTGGCTAATGCAGCTTTACGTGGGTGTTCCGGCATATCCTGCAGCCACTGAATCCGGTTTTTTACGTATTGCCTTACTTCTAACGCTTTCAAAATACCCCCTCCTTATCCCTGATAAATTTGTTTCACTTTATAAAGAAACAGATTATATGCTTCTGGCGCGGAAATATGGCGTTTTCCTTCCTCGCCGCCTTTTCCTTTTCCAGAACCAGACTCTACCATTCGGCCAACAAATGCCACGGTTCCAGCTTCCCGTACCATTTGCTCTCCCAGATGCTGCGCAATCTGCTGCGCTTTCTTTTGCCAGGCAAGCCTATTTTCCTCTCTTGCATCCTCGTCCCATTCCGGATCAATGGCGTAAAGCCAGCTGCGAAAAGGCTGATCCACCCGAAAATAAAACTGCTTTTGCGCGCTATCCGTAGACGTTTTCTCTTTTTCGCCTGCCGCTTCAGCCAGATTTTTTGCCAAAAAACCTACTTGCCTTGCCAACTCTTCACAGTGTTGAATTTCTGTCGTAATGACATTTCTCCACCAGGTTCCCATTTCGTTTAATAGTTGTCCATGAAATGTCAGAGAATCGCTAAAAGTATCAGTGATAAAAAAGTCTTTATCCCCATATTCCACAGCAGCAATTCGAAAGCGAACCATATTCTGATTATTCAAACACGCTGCGTCCATTAATGTAACAATCCAACGCACAATTCCCGGTTGGTGCGTGTCTGGCTTTTCTGTAAATACAGTAGGAAATTCTCTCCAAAACTGTATTGCTGAATTATGTCTTCTGGGACGAAAAACCAAAGGTTTATTTTTCTTTTCTTGAACCCCACGCCAAACTGTCATCTGTTCTCCAAAAGCATTATCTCGGTCGAAAAAATCTCCCCCTAATAGGCGATAGCCCACTACCTGATCTTCTTGCCGGTACAACAACAGGCGACGGGACTGAAGCGTAAGCCACTCCGCCGCATTATCCGGCTGACTAATCTCTACCCTCTCTTCGCTCCGAGCTTGTTCCAGCTCCCAGCAAGGTCTAGCCGGGCCCCATAGCTCTACGCCGTCCTTGAGTAAAGTTAGGTTAAGCATTAAAGTTTCGAACAAGTTATTGCCTTGTGCCAAAATGAGTCCTAGTTTGCCCAGCCAGCCAGCTCCCACAGAAGGGCGCCCTTTGGCCTTTGGTTTAGAGGAAGTATCGTCATATCCATTGACATACAATAACCAGCGAGCCGCTTGGGCATATGTCATGGCAGTTTTTCCCTCTCCCGAATAAGCAGCAAATAGGCGCAACTTATTGCTGCTCTCGGACAGTTCCCCGTTCAATTTAGCAGCTCCGTACTCTGTCCCTATGGCTGCTTCTGGGACTTGCCAAAAAGGGCGCTCTGGGTGAAACAACCAGAACCGCTGCCTCCATTTTTCCAAGTATTCTTCCAATGGTTTTTCAGGAAAACTCCCCTGATTCCAAAGTTCGGACCATTGTATCAGCGCGTCATCAGTACTGGAAAACATAGCATGACATCCCTCTTCATCTGTCGGCGAAAAAACAGTATGTAAGATTGCCAACAAAAGCCGCAACACCGCTATATCCTGGGTTGGCAGTTCTCCTGCCAGATCTACATAGTCTGAAGCATGAAGTAAAACATCTCTGATTCCCACTTCTTTTACGCTCCCATCAGGTAATAGTACCCGAATCCACGATTCGTCCAACAGATTAAACTCTACATTCTTCATTAGATTCCTCCTTTCGATATGTAAGTCCTTTGTAACGGTCATAGTGTATTTCTGTTCCAGCCAAAAAAGCTGATAGGGATGAATCCAGCAATAATACCAGCTCCCCTTTCAACATGGATGCCTGCTGCCAGGCAGAGAGAAAACACCTATTCTGTTGCTCCAATTCTTCTATGACTCTTTCGATATTCCATTTTCGGCTAAAATAGCCAGGAAGACGAAGGCGCTGACGAGCAATCCGTATACTTTCCTCCTGAGAAGGAGGATAATCTGCTGCAACACTTTGCCCCCCTTCCTGCCACGGCAGGAAATGTATGCTACCATTCTCCTGACGTACCATTACTAAAACATCTAAAGATGTATCCCCATCTCGTACAGCTGCTCTTGCTCCTGCTTCCGACGGGGCCATGTCATCCACCCAGTTATCCAGTTTTTCCCGCCACGGCATCTTGTTATGCTCCTCCGGCTTAGGGATTACATAAGCGCTAGCTTTCTGAGTTTTTATACGCTGAAGTAGCGCATATTCTTCCAAAGCTTTTTGGCTCTGCTCGTCTAGTTCTAAGCAGTCTTCCATTTCCCAGCCATAAACCTGCTGTACTAGTTTGGGAATATCTTCTGGAAGCGTAATCCGTTCCGGTAGCAATCTTCTGGTCCGCCATAGAAGCCATTCTCCATATACCGCTTGGCTACCCGAGTCAAAATCTGTGTTTCCCGTATCTAGCACGGCGCAAACGGCCTTCCGAAGGCGAGAAGGTCTTTCTTTTCTCTCTTCATGACGATGCAAACGGCCAATACGTTGCAGTAAAAGATCCATAGGACATAGCTCCGTTACTAGAAAGTCAAAATCAATGTCCAAAGACTGTTCCAACACCTGAGTCCCAATGACCAACAAACGGTCTCTTTCCTCTACGTTAGACTTTTTATCCAAGCGCTTCAATAACTTCTGTTCTATTTCAGCCCGATCCGGCATGAGAAACTGCGAATGATACAAGACAATTTCAAAATCCGGCAGAGCCTCCCTCAGGCTTTCTGCAAGTATCTGAGCCTTTCCCACTGTATTTACAATTACCCCTGCACAGCCACCTTCCTGCATTTTATCCTGAAGCAATGCAGAAAGCTGTTCCTCTACCGTAACACATATATATACTTCTTGTCGTTTTGCCCCCAAGGGAAGCTGCTCTTGACAAACAGTCTCGCCATCCGTCCATGTTAGTAACGGATATGCCGCGCTGGTTTTCCAATCCGATACTTCTTTTGTTGAATGACCCAAATAAGATTCTACTAGCTCAGCTCTTCGCTTAGCTGGCAATGTAGCTGACAACAAAATAACTGGCACATGATATTTACCCAGCCAAGATAGCGCGCGATCTAGATATTGATTCATATAAGTATCATAGGCATGACACTCGTCCACTACTACAACTTTACCGGCAAGTCCTAGATGCCGCAACATAACATGACGCTGTTTTAATGCCGCCATCAGCAACTGATCCACAGTACCAATGACAAAATCGGCCAGCAAGGCCTGTTTTCGTCCCTGAAACCAAGGGTGTACCAGAATGCCTCCCTCCTGATCTTCCTCTGTAATTGCTGTACCAGCAAACAGCGTCTGATAATCTTCATTAAGTTCCGCCATGCCATGAGCCAGCCGAATTGAATGAAACACTTCTTCCGACTGTGTCTCAGCCCAATATTGCAATCTAGGAAAAATACCATTGGCCGTGGCCTGTGTTGGTAGGCCAAAGTAAATGCCTCCTTCGCCAAATCTAGCAGAAAAAACTTCGGCCGCTGCCAATGCCGCTTCCGTTTTTCCAACGCCCATCTGTGCTTCCAGAATTAAAATTCCCGGTTTCTCCATATTAGACACAACATCTAATACCGCCGTTTGAATTGCTCTTGGAGCAAATCCAAACCGCTCATAAAACCCGTCCTCTCCCATGGCCTGATATTGACCTATCCAGGGATCCGTCAAATGAATATTTTCCCACGCTCGATCTATTCGCTCTGGATACCATTCTTCCTCTCCTAGACTTTCCACTGGAATTAGAGGGAAGTACCGCGTATTACTGGCCAGCCAATCGGCCATAATTAACAGCCCCGTTAAAAGAAGTTCTTGAGGAATTTTTAATACTGGCAGCTCTTCAGGAGAAGAAAGACCACTTTGTGTCCATGCCATATTCAGTAAGCTTTCCCATAAGTTTTCCCAGTTTCTTTTTTGTCCGACTCCCCAGTAATTTCGCGAATATATTTCCATCTGATCAATCACTTGGTTGCCTATTCCATTCATTTGCGGTTTTCCATGGTGAGCACCCACAATAGAGGCTAGGCCTCCGGGGCATTTGGCCTTTAACAAAATGGCCTCACTGGCGCGGGCATGCGGGGTCCTTGCGCGATCAGCAAAAGCCGTCGGAAAATCAACTACTCGTTCCAATCTGGCTCTAGCCTCTGGCAAAAACTGAAGAATAGTACTCTGAAACAATGCAGTGGCTTTACCAATGTCGTGCGTAATACCTAAAAATTTGGCAGTAGCAGTCAAGAGACTTTCCTCCAAACCAATATTGATCCGTACAGCTTCAGGAAGCCACATTGTGACCAAATACTCCATAATACCAGCTGTATCCAAAGCATGCATCCACAGAGGAAGCCATTGAGAGCTATCATGTGGATCTGTTTTAGCAGCTAGAAATTTATATTCCTGCGAGACAACAAAAGACATATGAGAATTCATTAGTATTCCTTCTTTCTTTAGTATCTAACTAAATTTGAATAGAAGCAAGCTATGCTTTATATATATCATTTTATCGCAGGCATGTCAATAGTGCATATTGCTACAATTTAATTTTGCATATAGATAATTTTACGTCAAACTAAATAATTTCCAAAAATCAGCATTCTACAACTGATCATATTTCATTTTCCTATTCTTTGACTTCTCTACAGGATACTTCTTTCCATTTCTCTCCAATTTCTCCTTTATAATCTCCTCCAAGTCAAATCCGCATAAATCTGCCATCATAACGGAATATATCAACACATCAGCCAATTCTTCCTTCATTTTTTCTTTCTTATCTTCACAATCCACATTTTGTGCGCTCCACTGAAACACTTCTAAGAGTTCAGCGGCTTCTAAAGCGATCGATATCGCCATATCTTTCGGATTATGAAACTGTTTCCAATTCCTTTCGTCCCGAAATTTTAAAATCATGTCTACTATTTCTTGCGTCATCCTGTTTCTCCTGAAGTTAATTTTATTTCGCTGCGTTTAAAAGAGCCTCACGCAATGCGTCGTCGCAGGCATAAATATATAATCCTTCTACACCACGAGTCATTAAAACACGTACCTCATGCTGAATTAAAATTTCTCCAAAATTTTGTTTGCTCCCGTCTGACAACGTTCTATTTTGAATTGCCTTCTTGTTCGAGCTGGCCGACGAATCAAAAATAATCCTTCCTTCTCGATATTTTACAGAGGGGCCGAGAATCACTCCCGAATAGTTTAAATCAAAGCCCTGTATTGTAAATGTAGATCCAACCTCATCGATGGTCTGAGGCTGTTCTGCCCATGCCAAAGTATTGTTCGCAATTTTAGTTTTTCTGTCTAACGTTCTATCTAGCTCCCTATTCCATGGTTTGTGCCAGTTCCCGATTATGACTTCCCAAAACGGAGTACCTGTGACCGTAGGCGCTTCATTAGATTTATAATCCCAATCATACGTCGCAATTAGTCTTGATAATTTGTGCTTCTCATTTGAAGCTTTTTTTCGAATCGTTTTTTCTAGATCATACGGTGTTTCAAAAACTTTTATTTCGTATTCGTCTCCTTTGGGTATAGGTGAGAGAATTCTTCGCTTTGTAAAATCATCTAGCCATGTTATGATTTTGGGAGAAGCTTTCATTCTAAGCTGCTCTTTTAATTCATAATGATTCTCTTGTTCCATTGCAAGATTGCGATACAATTCTAATATTTGTTCTTCCCAATATTGTTCTGTAGTCAAAATTTGATTTTCGTCAAACATGACCACCGTAACCTTTGCTCTTTCTATAATATCTTGAAGCTGATTCTTTCCTTGATAAGATTGTTTGCCTTGGGTTAGCAAAAGATGCGCTTCGTCAATAAAAGCTACATCAATCGGGTCTTCTGGAGAATGATGATTAATAAATGAAGTAGGCTTTTTGACTATATCACCGTATTTATCTGTAATCCCCAGTTTTTTCGCTATATGTCTGTATACTGTAATCTGCTCATCGTGATTGACTAATAAAAAACAACGTAGGTTTTCAGTATTTTGTTCTTCCGCTCTCGCAAATATTTCATAAAAAGTACTACTATTCAATACTGTTTTCCCTGTTCCAGCTTCGCCGTCAATAAATATAAGCTGATGTTCCTGTTCTTTTTCCAGCCCTTCAAAAATCTTCTGTAAAATACATTCTTTAATTTCTTTCTGAGTATCTGTTAATTTATGTAAAGGAGAAGCTTTAAACAAGGCAGAAGATTGGACATCACTTTCCCTTGGAAAAAGTTCCTGATTGTCTTTCCGAAGCTCACTCCAAATACTATGAAAAATACTGTCTAATTCTGTATCTGGATAATACCGGTTCTGTAAATTTCCCCTTAAATTATGTATCTTGCGGACCTTTTGTATGCCCGTCATGTATAGCATCAGCCTGTTTTCAATGTCCATTGTTAATGATTTATTAAAGTGTTCATGCCCTATTATATACAAGCTGGCATTCTTTCGGGTTAACTCATGCTGCCATTTGCCAGGTTTATTCCCAGCTTCATAGTGTTGTTTCGTCCTACGAACAATATCGTTCGATTCACCGACATAGACCTCGTAATCATCCGTTTCTTTCCAATGATGAATATATACGGTGGGAAAGCGTAGTAATAAATCACTTTCTTTTTTTAGTTCATTTTCTTGCAAAGACGTCTGAAATTTCTCTAATCCTAATTCGTTATCCTCAATTTTTCTTATAATTGGTTTTTTAACTGTATTCATTGAATAATCCCTTTCAGAAAGCAGTTAGATGCCTTGGGATATAACTAAAAGAAAACATATCCCTGTTATTAGCTCTCCGCACGTTGCAGCTTATCCCCCACTTCTTTCGTCTCTCCCGAAACTTAACTCTCCTAACACTCAATCATACACCAGCATCCCCGGCACACGATACCCTAGCTTCGCCATTACAGTAGCCCCCTCTGTTTTCTCCCTCGTCTACCTTATGTTAAGGGGACTGATCTATCTCCACGCTAACAACACTGCCCGTGACGATGAACCATTAACTATTTTTAACATGGCTTCGCCACCCGGCCCATGGCGTCGCACGCGTCGGTTTGCCAATGCAATATACTACCCTTGCCGCTGCTTCACGAATCCTCGATGAAAGCGAAAACTAACAAGGTCTAAGAAGCAAAAGAGAGAAAATTTTAAAAAATATATAAATATATGCTTCTTCATTTATTATACTCTTTGTTTATCCCTATGACAAGAGGCTATAGGAATAATAGTTCATATTTTTTGCGTATCCCTTCATAAAAGCTCTTCTAACTATCGTTCAAACACAATAAAAGACCCCTCTATGAAATCCAGTCAATCATAGAAGAGCCTTGTTACAGCATACCCCCGCTTATTTTACCTCCCCTTCCCCATATCTCTCAGCCGCTTCCCGCATATCTCTCGCTATTTTCTCGCGCAGGCTCCTGGGTTCCAGCAGCTCCATATGCGGCGCGAACGCTTTAATAAAACGCTCCAGCGCCAGGCTATTGGTATAAACCGAAGCAATTAGGCTTTCCTCAGACTCCTGCGTAAAGTGAATCTCTTTGCCAAAGGTATCGAAAACCTCGTCGAGCCATTTGGCCGGGAAGCGAAACTTGGCATGCAAATTTTCGCCGGCATACATATGCGGATGCTCGCGCATATAGGCCTGCAGGTCCAGATCGTGACCGCCGGACCACTCCAGCGTTTCAAACGGGCGGGACGCCTCGTCTACAATCTCGATATCCTGTATACGGTCTACGCGGTAATTGGAAACCGTGTTATATTTTTCATGGCTGCAGATTAAGTAATAGCGTCCTTCTTTTACTACCATCTGGTACGGACTCATGCGGTACAGGCGTACCGAGCCGTCGTCGCGCCGGCGCAGGTGCAGTTTTTTATCTATGTGATACTCCAGGTAATGGAACTGTACCTTGCGTCCGCGGTTAATGGCGTCGTCCAGCATTTCAATGTTGAAAAAAAGCTGGCGGTTATCGCCCGCCTCCTCGCTGGGCATGCTGGCAATATGGGTCATATGGGAACGGAAGTAAACGCTGGATAAGCCCTCAAGCTTGACAATCATTTCGCGAAGCTGCGCGTGCGGAATATGGCGGGAAAAGAGCAGGCTGTCAATGAGCAGACGCAGCTCGCTGTCGGTAAATGTCTTCTCCAAATAAAAATCGCTCAGCAGGGCAGCTCCCTCTTCCGCCTCCGCGCCCGGCCGGTCAGATCGAGAAGCGCCTCCTTTTGCCGCGCGCCGCGGCGTTTCGCTATACTCAATGGGATAGCCGCAATCCAGCAGGAGCATTAGGTTGCGGCGGACGGCTTTGCGATCGACGGTCATTTGGTATTCGCTTTGGAGGTAGTTGGTGATCTGTTTTTGGCTGAGGCGGTGGTTTTCGTCGCTATATTTTTGGAGTATGGAGAGAATGTTTACTATGAGAAGTTTTTTAGGCTGTTTGGCGTCCATGACGCTTCCTCCTTCGGTTTATATCGTTATACGGCAAAGCCGGTGGGACGGGACACTGCTTTGGGTGTGGCAATGGGAATGCCGAAGTCTTGGGGCAATAGGGTTTGCGCATCAGCCCGGCAGCGTGCGATCTGCCACAGCTCTTCAGCGGAATAATCGACAAAGGATACAATAAACGCCTTCGGTTCCCAACCATCGCCTTCTTATGACTTACTCGCGGTTCATGAGTTCTATAACTCTCGGAAAGTCATAATAACAGCGATAATCCAATTCGCACAGCTGACGAAATAGCTCGTAAGTAATGGTGCGGAGGCGCTTAATTGTGCCCTGCGGCCACCCAGCCAGGCGAATAAATTCTTCTATGGCGGCGCGCGGAAACTCGTTTTCTTTAGTGGCTAGCAGCAGTATGGCAAAATTGCTGGCGGGACAGATAACAAGCATAAAACTGCGGCGCTGATGTGCTTCGTAAAAGCGCTCTTGCGCGGCTTTGACTGTGTCCATAAGCCAGGGCTGCGGCGGCTCCGGTCGGGTTGGCATAAGGCCAGGTATTTGTACATGAGCTTGAATAAATAGCATATAACACAACCCCTTTCTCAAGTTGGTAACACAAGTATACCACATATGGTGCGACATTTTTAGTACATAACATGAAAATCATAATTTCTCTCTCGCCTCTTGTCGGTAGTCATTTCCTATAGTATAATACTCACACAGAACGACTGTAAGAATCCCGAAGGGATTCTTACTAAGTTGACGCGTTTACCCGCCAACTTATATCATGGTAAAGGAAATGATGCAATGCGTTTTTTTAAAGAAGATTTAACCATGCCTCCCGATCAGGAATTATTATTTCTGCAACAGACACAGAAACGCACTAACAAATACTTTTGGGCCGCCCTTATTTTCGTAGGCATATTTCAAATTTATAATATTGCCTTTGCGCTCTATTACACTGATTTTCAGCTTCACACGCATTCCAGCCGCGTTTATACCGTGCTGTACCTTTTCATGCTCGCTGCTTGTTTGATTTGTGCCACATTGGGACTCCTTTGGCGTCACATAAAAAAACAGCCGTCTCGGCTGCTCACTCTATATGCGGTATTTGCCTTTGTTCTTCTCCTCTGGTCTGCGACCCTTTCCCTTTACGATCAACGAACTTCCGATAATCTCAGTATCTATATTTCCACTTCCATTTATATAGCCTCTCTTATCTATATCCGCCCCCGCAGCGCTGTATCCATTTTCCTTTTAGCTCAGGGGATGCTCTTTATCGGCTTTATCTGGATGGAATTAACCGGTTTTAAAGATACCTACGGCGTCTTTATTAACTCTTTTGGCTTTACTATAGTTTCGCTCTTCATCAGCTTATATCGATACAGTTCGCTGCGCCACGACTTCAAAAACCACCTTGAAATTGAAGAAAAAAATCGTATGATCCTCGAGCAAAGCCAAAAACTCAGCCATATCGCCAATCACGACCCCCTAACCGGCCTTTGGAACCGCAACTATTTGGAAAACTGGAAAGAAAACTTTTTTCAAGCGAACAGCGCAGACAGCGCCGCAAATGTTGCCGTTTTTATTATTGACATCGACCATTTCAAACTCTATAATGACGCCTTCGGACATGTTGCCGGAGACGAATGCCTCAAGCGCGTTGCCCATACGCTGCAGGAGTTAGACGGACTTCTCTTTCGATTTGGCGGCGAAGAATTTCTTTGCCTGCTTCCCGGCGCTACGGCAAGCGCTGCCGATCAGCTCGCGCTTCAGTTCTGCCACAGCATTGAAAAGCAGGCCATTCCCGCCGCGTCTCCTGCCGCGCGCCTTACCGTGAGCGTTGGCTACACCATAGGAAACATGAACAACGAACTCGCTTTTCGTCAGCTTCTTCGCGAGGCCGACCAAGCTTTATACATAGCTAAAGACAGCGGCCGCAATCGCACGGTAAAATACGCGGCACAATCCGTTTCGTCATAACAAAAAATTGTCTCCAGGATCTCAGACATGAGATCCTGGTTTTCTTTTATCTCCGATGCAAGCGTTTCTTCTCTTATCTGCAGTGTACCGTAACCAAGCGCTAGCGCCCCACTTCTCCCCGCTCGATGTCCGAAAGCAAATCTTCTAACATGTTTTCCTGGTAGGCGGCCCGCCTGTGCTCTTTTAGTTTTTTTGCCACCGCAATGAGCGCGGGCGAAGCTAAATGCTCGGTTTTGCGCAGACGTTCCTCGGGCACCTTCTCCCGCGAGAGAGCCTTTTCATAGTCCTGCGGCTTCATGCGCCATAGGGTTAACGCCTGCCCATACCGCTGCTGCAGGCGATCCGCTATGGCCAGCCCTTCCGGATCCATATCGCCATTATAATACATGGGGTACCCGCCTACCCCCAAAAGGTCCATAAGGCGCAGGGCCGCGGCGCGTGGCTGCCCCGAAGTGCAAATGAGCGCGGCGTTTTTATGGCGCAGCAAGGCAATAAGGCAGCAAAAAACCATTTCGTTTTCCACAATATACACAGCCGGCGCCAGAGGACGCGCTGCCGTAATGCCGCCCAGCGCTTCCAGGGTTACCACATACGACTCATGGCGCTCACAAAAGGCCCGAAACGCCGGATGCGTCTCTTGCGGCGTATGTAAGACAATGCCGTATACATGCACTAAAGAAGAAACCGTATCGGGAACAATGCCTATGCTTTGCATCCATTCGCGCCACCGATACGCGTCTTGCGGGGCCTCTACGCCTTGCAGGCTTGCCATGGCCTGGGTTAGCATATCGCCGGGCGGTGTGCCTCTGTCAAAAAAGTGGGGATTACCCGTAATTTGAGCGGCAAACACGGCTAAGGGCAGCGCCGCCCGCGCCAGGCTTCCGCTTGCGCCAAAGTCTAAACGCATTAAGGCATCGGCCACCGCCTGCGCCACGCGCAGCGCTTCACCCGGATCTTCTTCGTAAAGCCGCATAAGCCGGGCATAGCCCGCCGTTTTTTCTTGCCGCATGCGCTGAATCCAGCAGACCGCAGCCGCGTCCGGCCCATAGCGGCTTTCTACCTTGCTCAAGAGCCGCGACCAAAACACCGCGCGCTGCTTTTCTTTTGCCAGCCGCCTGTCTTTTTGGGTCTGCAAAGGCTGCCCAAAGTATATTTCCAGCACGCCTTGTAGCGAAACCGGCGCAAAGCGTGTTTTCTGCAGCCCTTTTTCAAAATCAGAGGCTAAAAACGAAAGGGGGCTTCCCGTGAGAGCGCGGCCCACCAGGCCGCTCAGCAAACGGCGCTCCTCGTCGGTTGCTTCCGGTAGCACCACTTTGCCGGCCACGCGCCCATACGTTTCCCATTTATTTTTCAGCTGCGTCAAACAGCGCCGGTAGGCTTCTTTTTCCCGTAAATAAGCGGCGCATTCCTCTTCTCTACTCTTCATCGAGTCTCCTCTCCATGCCGTTCCAGGTATAGTGAATGACCGTTACTACTTTCGCGTTGAGCGGGCGCAAAAGCTCGGCAATGCGCAGCGCGTCTACCGACGCGTAACAGCCCCAAAGCGCCTGCGAATTCATAATATAATCAAAGTCGAGCGTATGCACCAGCTCAAACATACTACTAATGTTCTTGTCGTCTACGCCGGCAAACGCTTCGTCAAGAGCGATAATGCGCGGGTAATCTTCTTTCGCCGCCTTTTGGTACTGCGCGTTCACAGCCGCGAAGAGCGGCACATACATGGCCATGGCCTTCTCTCCTCCGCTAAACCGGTTGAACGCCGCGTTGGTCAGCGGCTTTCTCGCCTCGTCGCCGCGCCGGTAATACATCTGGAACGTAAACCACCCGCGGTAGTCCATGGCCTCGCGTACTAAATCCATGTAATTCACCACGTCGCCCCGCGTTTCTAACAGCATTTTTTCACTCCGAATCTTACTGCGAAAGTGCGAGGCTACCTTTTCAATATCTTCCATAGTTAAAAGGTCTTTGTCGCGCATTAAAATCTGTTCCAGCTCGGTTGTATCCAGCTCTTCCTGTGTTTCCGAAGTGTTCGGTTTCCAGTCCAGCGAAAAAGTAAGACCCATAGAGGTATCGAGCGCCTTCATAAGAGAAGACATATCGTCCACCCACTTGCGGCTCTCGGCAATGCGGTCTGTTAGCTGCTGGCTAATGGTTTGCGACAAAATGTCTTCAAATAGCTCGCGGTCTTTTTCCTGAATTAAAACCTCGGTCTCTTCTATTGCGCTTTTCAGCAGCTGATAAAACTCAGCCAAATACACCCGCTTGCCATTCCAAACCGAGACCACACGCACACGCCGCCGCAAAGCCCCCTCCGCGCCCGCGTCTGGCGCTTCAAAACAGTCTTCCAGCGCCGTTCCATAACTAATTAGCTGACCGCTTCGCCGCTGATACACCTGGTATAGCGCCTGCAGCATATCCGTGCTTTCCCGGTTTTGATCGGCGCCGCGCAGGTTCTTCAGCGCCTCCTGCGCCGCGTGTAACACCGTGTCTTCGCGCGGCATCACCAGTTCCAGAGCCAGCTCCTCTTCAAAATACTGCTGCAAATACGTAAGCAGCGTCTTGGCCTGCCGCAGCACCGCCTCCTGCGAAGGCTTTTCCCGCTGCACCGCCTCCAGGCGTTCCTGCAGCCGCGCCTGCTCCATTTGCCGCGCCTCCAATTCTTCGCGCAGGCGCGCGAGCTCCTGCCCCACTTCCGCCAAACGCCGGGCCTTTTCACGAATATCTGGCCGGTTCAAAAACGCTTCCAACTGGGCAATACGCGCCTCGCACGTCTTCACACGCATCTCCATTCGGTGCTGCTCCGCTAGGGCGTCGTCGGCCCCCATTTCCGCTTCCTCTCGTTTTCCCTGCTCCCACTGCACCATCGCGCGTTCGCGCAAAAGCCGTTGCAGCGTATCGCCCTGTTGCAACAACAGCTGCTCGTATGCGCGTCCGGTTTCTTGCGCCTCTTCATAGGCTTGCAGCGTGCGGCCATACGGAAATTCTTTACACAGCCGCAACATAGTTTGGTACTTTCCGTCTTTCTCTTGCTGTACCTGCGCCAGCGCTTCTTGCAGGCGGGCGCTATTATTTTCTAGCACCTCAAGCTGCAACGCGCAGGTTGTGAGCATTTGCAGCGCCTTTACAATGCTATCTGTACCCGGCTGCTGCCGGTATTCTTCTTCTAAACGGCGCAGACGCTCCTTTACTTCTTGCACCTTGCGCGCAGTTTCGTGATATACGGCTTCCTGCTGCTGCAGCTGCTGCTGCAGCTCGGCCAGTTCTCTTTCTTTTTTCTGCCTGCGCGATTGCTCGCCAACATATTCGGCTTGTCCGCTTTTTTCGGCTCTGCCGTGTAGTAGGCCCTGACGAAAATAGCCCTGGCTTTCTAGCCACACCGTGCTGCTTCCCAGACAGGCCAAAATGGACTGCACTTCCCGCCGCATATCCGGATGCAGCTGCTCGGCCGCGCGCAGCCCTTGAAAAGGAACTTCCGCCGTTTCTCCCAGCTTTTCCGGTGCCAAAAAAACGTCAACCCATGCCGGGTATTGGCGCGCTACTTTCTCGCGCTCAGCCGGCGGCGCCACCAGTGCGTCTAATAAGCCGGCAGCCTCCAGCTGCGCTTCTATAACAGCGCGCTGCTTCTCGTCAAGCTCGGGGGCAAATTCAATGGTGCGGTAAAAAGGAAGCGCTTCTACCCCCAGGGCCTGTAACCTTTGCCGCGTTGCCTGTACAGCTTCCGAACGCTCTGGCTCTAGCTCGGGCCTGTCTTTAAGGGCCTGGTAGGCCTCCTTCCGGCGCTCCCACTCTTCTTCTGCCTGCTTACAGCTTTGCTCGGCCGCCACCTTTATGTCGGCCAGTTCCATTCGCTTGTTTTCGTAATAGTCACGCCAGCGCCGCCCCACGATCAGCGTTTCTTCCAGCGCGTGGTAGGCGCGAATCTCTTGTTCTGCCTGCAGCAGCAATGGCCGCTCGGGTTTAAACTCGCTAGCGCCGTCTACCAGGGTAAAGGTTTGCGTAATCCAGCTTTCTTTGGCGCTCTCCAGCGCCTCTTCGGCCATGTTTCGCTTTTTCTCGGCTTCCCGCTCTTCTTTTCTGGCCTTTTCACACTGCCAACTCACTTCGTCTAGGCGCTTTTGCGCCTCTTCATATAGGCGAATGGCCTCGTGGCAGCGCGTCATATGCTTAAGGCTCTCGGCCAGCGCCTGGCGCATGCCCGCTAAAGCGTCTGCGTTTTCGCCTTGCAGGGCGTCGCGCAGGCGTGTATGCCCTTCCCAGCAGAGCGTCTCTTGCAGGTCCTCCATTTCGTCCAGCGCTTCTTCTACTTCTTCTTCCAGTAACGCCTGCCGTGCCCTGGCTGCTTTTTCCTCTCGCTGCGCCTCTCGTATTTTCTCTTGGTACGCCGCGGCCCGCTGAGCAAAGCGCTCGCCGCTTTCTTTAGCCTCGCGCCGCTCTTCCTGCGCCTGCTCTCTCTTTTCATGCATAGCCTGTAAATCGCTGTCGACCAGGCTTTCTCTTTCGGCGCGCAGCAGCCGTTCTCGCTCCGTTTTTTCACGCACGCCCTGCTCGGCCTGCTCCAGCATGGTCTGCGCCTCTTTTTCGCGTTCCAGCAATGTTTCCCATGCCTTCTGAAGGCGCTGCGCTTCTTTATGCTGTTTTAAATACGCCTGGGCTTTTTTCGCTAACATGTACTGGTTGTAGCGCGTATACTCTGTTCGAATCACGCGAACGTCGTCAAAGGCGCGCCGCAAGGTATCCAGGCTTTCCTGAATTTCGTCCATTTTTTCCATGGCGTCTACCATGGGGCGCAAATCTTCGTCGGTTAGGGTCTGCAAGGAGTCTTCCAGAATCTCGTATACCTTAGACGGCCGAAATTCTTTTGAAAGCTTGGGCGCCCGCACTTTAACCAAAAGACGGATCAGCTGTTCATACTGCTCTGTTTTACGAAATCCGAAAATATGCTGATTCACCAATTTTTTGTATTCGCTGGGGCTTGTGGTCATGAGGCCGCCCTCTCCTAGCGCCTGCTGCAAATCACGCCGGTCCAGCGGAATTTTGGTGCTTCCCACCTGCTGGTAGAGCGCCAGCTCCCGGCCAACGCGGCGCCCGTCTAATACCAGAAACCCCCAAAAATCCATAGGACGTCCGCGCCTAGCCCTTTGCCCAATGCCAATGGTGCGGTACATTTCTCCCTTTTTAAACTCTAAATATAAATAGCCGGTGGAGTCTTCTTTTTCTCCCTCGCCCAAAAAATAGAACTCCATGCGCCGGTCGCTGGAGCCAAACGGATCCAGACGGCTTGGCGTACGATCGCCGTCAAGCACAAAGGGAATAAAACTCTGCGTTGTAATGGATTTTCCCGATCCGTTTTGACCGCGTAATAATAAACGTCCGTTGGCAAAGTAAAACTCTTCTTCGTCATATAGCCAGAAATTAATAAAACCAATCCGGTTCATTACCCAGCGCTGCTTCATGCCTTGGTCTCTCCTTTCTCTGTGTACTCTCCCCGCAATTTACCAGCCGCGGGCATAATCCAAACCATATGCTCAGGATCGTCCGCATTTCTCTGCGCCAGCATCCAGTCTTCCATATATTGAACAACAAAATGGCAGAGCCTTGCCTCGCTCATTTCGCGAAATTCCTTACTCCAATACGAGGCATAGCGGCGGCGCACCTCAGCAATGAGCGCATGCAGCGCGTCAAGGCGCAGCCCTACGCGCTGCGCGCTGTCTAAGCTATATGTACCGTCTTTAATACGGCGCTGCAAGTTTTCGCATACGAGTAGTACCACCTCGCCAAGCATGCCTTCGCCTGGATGCACGCGCCCCCAGGTTTCTCCCTCTTCCAGCATCCAGAAAGCGCTGCGCCGGTGAATGTCGAGCCTGCCTCCCACAGTGCCCGCCAACTTCCGCGTAATCCACGTGCGCTGATTTTTTATATAGAGAGCATCGGGCTCTGTTTCTTCTTCCCAGTACACGGCCGGGCAGGTTAAAAGCTGGCGGTATACGCGGTGTACGCGCTGCGCGGCGGGGTCTTCTTCCGGTTCTTTTTTCTCGAAGTCTTCATACCCCTGACAATCTGCAATGCTATAGGGAAACATGGTTGCCAAGTAGCGCGACAGGCCGGTGTTTTTATATAGCACTTCCCGTCCGATGTCTTGCCCAAATCCCTCGCTGCTTCCCTCATATACATGAACGGCCCGCAGATCTTCTAAATAGCGAAGTACCCGGACCAATGATTTTCTTTGTGAAAACTGCGTCCAGTCAATGGATATGGCTTCTTTTAGCTGTACCTCTACAAAAGCAATCAGCTCTGAAAGCAAAAACCGCTCTTCCTCTTCCTTGTCTTCTAAAAACATGAGCACGGCGCATAAAAAGCAGTAGTCCATTACGTCGTTAAACGCGGCGATACCCATAAACTGCTCGGCTCTGGCCGGCGTCTTCTCTATTTTAATGAGCTTTTCTGTATGAATGAGGCGCCACCCCAGCTGTTTTTGCACCAATTCCTGAAACAGCGGAATTTTTCGCTTCACCTGATAGTACTGCTCTTTGTCTTCTTCTTTGCTAATCCATACCTTCTCGAGCAAAACTTGTAGTTCATTCATGGCTCGTTCCGCCTTTTTCTTCAAATTCCAGCCGGTAGGCCGGCATAGTTAAATTGCCGTCGTCGCAGCGCAGCACGCAGGTTCCGGGATCGCGCCGCAGCCTAAAGTGCTGTCCGTATTCTGTCATGGCCTTTTTCTCCGCGGTGAGATTAGCCCGGCTAATCCATTGTAAAAACACGCTGCGTACCGCGGCCGGCACAACTTCCTGAATTTCGCTTAGCACAATGGTGCCGTTGTGTATATACCGCCTCACAATTTCTTCTTGGCGCTGCATTTCTCGTAAATATTCTTGTCGCTGCGCTAATTTTTCTAAGGTTTTATCGGCAAATCCACTTCGATCTTTTTTCTCGTGGTAGCCTCGGGTACGCGGCTTAAGCGTATATAACGCGCTCTCTTCTTCATACACCCCATGCGAAGTGTCGTCCATTTCGCGCGCCACGCGCGTTTTAAAATGCTCTATGCCCTGAATGCCAAACACATGCGCCGAGAGTTTATGGGCCTCGGCCAGTGTTTCGCAGCGCAGAAAGAGCGTGAGAAAGCGGCGGTAATCTTCTTTGCGGCTCATGCCCCAATTTTGCATTTGCACAAGAAGCGCGGCGTTTTGAATGATGCCGCGAATGATTTCGTTGGTAATGCGCAGAACGCGCCGGCTTTCGCTCTCTTCTTCTGGCCGGTCAATAAACCAGTTTTGGAGTGATTGCCAGCTTTCAAGAAGCTCGGTTTGAATGTCGCGGCGCTGCTCTGGCTCCAGCACGCTCTTGGTGCGCGGAATGGCCGCAATGCCCGCGGCGGCGCGGGGAATTAGTTTTTCTTCAATACAGGGTTTATTTTGCTCGATTAGGCGCGCAATGCGGCGGCTATAGCGCTGCAGCTCTTGTACAAATTCGTTCAGGTACTGAATTAACTTGTCTTTGTGAATCACAAACTCCATAGACTTCATAAGCGCCCCCGCCCGTTCGGAATAAAAGTCGCGCAAATAGTCTTTATAACTCTGATTTAAACGCCGAAAATCTTCTTGCAGCGAACTCCACCAGGCCTCGGCTTCTTTTTCGCCGGCTTCGCTAACCTGCGCCGCCTCCTGCAGCGCGCGTTCTAAGCGCACAAAAAAGCTACTCGATAAATTGGCGCCTTCTATGTACAGGGTTTCCAAACGCAGCGCCATTCTCTCAATTTCAACGGCCGCTTCGGACATAGAGTAGCGATACTGTTTGTTTTTATACTCCGCAATGGTATACACCTTGCCCGGATCTTGAATGGGAACCAGGTTTTTCCATTTCACCAAAGCCGCCAAATCGTCTTCTAAGCGGCCCATGTCGTACCCCGCCGGCATATTGTCCCGGGGCAGTAACGCCCAAACCTCTTCTTTATACAGTCGATAATGCATTCTTTCGTATTCACGGTAGAAAAGGCGCATAATCTGCCGGTACTGCGCCACATTGGGCGCCGAAAGATAGGCCGTTTCCTCAATTGCTTTTAATGTAGCCACGCTCTGCTACCTCCTTACAATCAGCACCTTCGGCTCCAGCCCGCCGGCCTCCACGCGGTGCTCCTCTAGCAGCGTTAGCGGCGGCGCGGCCGCCAAACACTGGCGCAAAAGCTTTCCTTCCATGGTATACAAAACGGCAATACCGCCAGGCGCCAGCCAAGCCGGTAGCCTTTGAACCAGCCCCTGATATAAGCGCACATTGTACGCGTGATTGCCCACGCGGTTGCCAAATGGAAGGTTGGCCCAGATCTCGTCCACAGGCCGCGGCAGGCGCAGCGCTAACATATCGCCGCAGCGCACGGTTGCATGCGCCAGGCCCAGCGGCGCCGCGGCGCGCAGGTTTTCTTTGGCTATGCGTACCGCTTCGGGCTGCAGATCTACACCCCACAGCGCGCGGCAGGGGCTAAACAACCCGCGTTCAATGAGCAGCGTCCCGCTGCCGCAGCACGGGTCTAGTACCGTGGCGCCTGGTTTTATATAGGGCGCGGCCAAACGCACCACGCCCGCGGCGTTAGCCGGATGCATGGAGGCCGGCACGGCTCCTTTACGGTAGGCAAAGCGTGTATCCGGCGCCGCAAACAGCTTCGCATACCAAATGCCGCGCTCCAACCTCAGCTCGGCCTCATACCGCGAAGGCGCATTCACTAAGGCGCCCTGCGCGGCTACCTCCACACGGCGCGCGATATCTTTTACCGCGGCGCGCTCGCCTTTTTCCATTTCCAGCCGAAACGCATAGGGCGCGCCGCCCGCGTAGGCGGCGTCAAGCAGCGTAAGCAGGCTCTGCGCCGCTTTTTCCGGCGGCTCGTTGGCCGGCCCCAGTATAAACAGCACCTCCCGAAAAACGCGGCAGCGCTCTAGGCTTTCCCATCTCTCTATACGAATGTTCACCCGGCCCGGCCGCCGCTTGGTTACCCGCATGCCTGCCAGCGCAAGCTCGCGCTCCAGCACCGTTTCCAGCCCGCGCCCACAGCGCAGCTCGGCCGGCCACCCTACCGGCGCGGCGCCCCATGCATGGGTCTGCAGATTGCGCAGCGCTGCCCGGGCCACGCGCAGCGCCTCCGCCTCTTCCGCCTCGTGCTTCTGCTCACTGCGATCCGCCGCCGGCTCTACGCGGTATTGCTCTAAAAAGGCAGCGGCCTCCGCCGTTTTTTGCGCGCCCAGCGCTAAAATGAGCGAGGGACGTACCATGCGTACCGACTCGGCGCGGAGGGCCTCGATTAACAGCGAGGTATCTTTCCCGCGCCCCAGCTGCCCCAGCAGCCGGGCCATGTTCTTGCGCATTTTCGGCGTTTCGCTGCGCAGCAGGCAGCCAGCCAGCGCCGGATGGGCGGTTAAATAGGCTTCGATCTGCTGCCGGCACGCTTTTTGTTTGGCTGCCCGGGCCAAAAATCCCGCTGCCGGCGCGTTTCCTTCTGAAAGCAGAAGCAGCGCAGGAGCCACGGCTTCCTGCGCTTTCTTCAGCAAGGCGTCGCTGCCGCTGGGCTTTTGCAACGCCTGTAAAACTTCTTCTTTTCTCATGCGCGTAATTTAAACATATCCTTTAGTTTAATGCGGCTTCCATAATGCAGCACCGAAGCCGTGTAAATGCGAATGGACAGCGCCGTAATCAGCACAATAGCAACCACCAGCGCCGCCAGAGACAAAATCAAATCCATGGTCGCCACATCGCCATTCAAAATTTTAAACGGTACAATAAACGGTGAGCAGAACGGCACATAAATGGCAATCTGCTGCAGCAGCGAATCCGTACCCGATCCGGAAATGGCCGTAAAATAGCCCAGATAAAACGAAATCATGGCTATGAGAACCACCGGCATCATGGCCGAGTTAATGTCTTCAATTTTGCTCACCGACGCGCCGCACACCGCGTTCATAACGGCGTACAGGGCGTAGCCCAAAATGAAGTAGGCCAGAATAATGACCGCGCGCGTCAGAGTAAACGAAGACAGCGAGAGGGGCATGCCCATAAGGGTGAAGTTATCGGGAATCAGGAAGTGGTAGCAGAGCGCGGCAAAGAGCATAACGCCGGCCATCTGTAGCAGCCCCAGCGCTCCCATGGCAAGGCACTTACCAATGAGAATACGCGACGGCTTGGCGGAAACAACCAGGGTTTCCATAACGCGCGACGTTTTCTCGGTGGCAATGGACATGGATACGCCGTAACCATAATAGTAAATGGCGAAGAACATAAGCATAACAATCACAATACCCAGAACATAGCCGGATAAATCCATTTCGCCGGCAATTTCTACCGCTACGGGAATTTCGAAATTGAGCGTGGCCGCTACGTCGCCCGTAACGCCCTGCGCTTCCAGCTGATTGACGATATACTGCTGATTTAACGCGTCGCTCACGTCGGAGTTATTGACGCCTGACAGCACGTCTTTGGTAACCACGGTAACCGCAGGGCTGCCCTGCGTTTGCTGCACAAGAACTAACGACACTTCGCCGTTTTCGGCGATTTCGCTGCGGTAGGCGCCCAGCTGCGCCGCGTCGCCCTGCTTTACTTGATACGTGGGCAGAGCGGCCTGCAGCGCCTCCATGCCGCCGGGAATTGCGGCGTCTTCGTCGATATAATAACAAACGCCCTCTAGCGTGATATCCTGACCGGCTTCTTCCTCTGCCGCTCCGGACGCTGTCTCTGCCCCTGTGCCTGCGGTGGTTGCGCCCGCGGCGCCTTCGGCGCTCTCGCCCCCGGAACTGGTGAGGTTAACAATGAGGCAAGCGGCGAAGATGACGAGTAGGAGAATGAAGGTGGATATTTTGAACGCCTTTTTGCGCGCGGCGTCTTTTAAGGTGAATACAAATACGGTCCAGATTTGTTTCATGATGCTTCTCCTACTTTTTCGATAAAGATTTCGCTTAGGGATGGTTCGCGGATTTCGAATTTGGTGGGGTAGAATCCTTGGGAAACCATGTGCGAGAGCAGCGCGTTGGCCATGTCGTCGCCTTGAATGCGGTATTCGGTTTCGCCTGCGCGTTTTTCAATGACGGTTAAACCCAGGCCGGCAGCGGTTTCGTCGATGTTAACGTCGCAGCTGACGACGAGGTTGGTGTGCCCATAGCCTTGCTTGATTTTACGCAGGTTGCCCTGAAGCTTGGTCTGGCCATGGTGCAGAATGAGTATGTCTTTGCAGTACTCTTCTACGGTGCCCATTTGGTGGCTGCTCATGACAATATAACGCTTTTCTTCGATTAGCTCGCCCAGAAGGCCGCGCAAAACCTCGGTGTTGACGGGGTCGAGGCCGCTGAAGGGCTCGTCGAGAAAAATGAGCTCGGGGTTGTGTACAAGAGTGGCAATGAGCTGTATTTTTTGCTGGTTGCCTTTGGAGAGCTTTTCGACAAGGGTGTCTTTGTATTCGCTCATGCCGAGGCGCTCCAAATAGCTGAGCGCTGATTTTCTGGCGTCGCTGCGATTCATGCCGCGCAGCATGCCGAAATAAACGAGCTGCTCGAGCACTTTATTTTTCATGTAAATGCCGCGTTCTTCGGGCATATAGCCGAAGCTTAAGGTATCGCGGCTGATCGGCGTGCCGTTCCATGCCGAGCTGCCCTCGTCGGCGCTCATAATGCCTAGGATCATGCGGATGCTAGTGGTTTTGCCCGCGCCGTTGGTGCCGATTAAACCGAACACGCCCGGCTCTTCCATTTGCAGGCTCAAATGATCGACCGCAACCTTGCTGCCGAATCGTTTAACTAAATTGGTGACAACGAGTCCCATTCTGTTCTCCTTATAAGAAAGCGTTCAAAATTATACACGCCCTAGCGTGGTGTCTAAAAATATACAAAGTCTCGTATGCTTATTCGAAGTCATGCCGGAAGACGATGAGACCGTGTTCGTAGTCCGGAAAATGCTCGATTTCTTTTTCATAAAAACCGTTGCGGCGCAGGGCCGTGCAGGATCCGACGTTAACATCGACCACATGGGCTTGCAGGCTCTTCGCGCGCAGATCAACCTCGGCATGCTCTTTGATCATTTTCATAATGGCAGTGGTTACGCCGCGTCCCCACAGGGCCGGCGCCAAAAACGTGCTCATGCCATACACGCCTTCTTCTTCCGTTCTCTCCAACGCAAATACGCCCTGCAGCGTGTCGCCCTGCATAATGGCCCAGGCCTCGCCGTCTTTCAGATACTCTTCAATAATCGTTTTCGCGTCCTCCACCGACTGCGAGCGGTAAAAACGCATGTACTGCGCCACCTCTTGCAGGCTGCTGATCGCGTACACCGCCGGCGCGTCGTCCGTTGTAAGCGGCCGCAGCGTTATTGTCTCTACCACATTTTGCAGCCGGCTGCCGCTGTCGGCGTCAACATATAGCGTCGCATGCTCATGCATCCGCAAAATACTGGCGGGTACCATTTCGCGGATTTCGCCCAGCACCGTGTGCTCCACCGCTTCCGCCTTCGTAGCCGCGGGAACCATGCAGAAAATCCGCTCGGCTCGCACCAGCGCGGGAATGGTTAGCGTCAGCGCGTGTGTGGGCACCTGATCGATAGCGTCAAAGCAGCCGTCGTGAACCTGTTGGGCGCGGCAGCGCTCGTCCAGCTCTACCTTCTTAACCAGCGCGCAGTCGTCGAAATGCGCCACATGCGGGTCGTTAAACGCGATGTGCCCGTTCTCGCCAATGCCCATAAAGACCATGTCGGCGGGGTGCTTACGCAGGATTTGGCTGTATCGGCGGATCTCGGCGTCGATGTCGTCGGCGCCGCCGTTTAGGTACTCTACGCCGGCAAACGGCACTTTTTCAAATATGTTCCGGCGCAGGAAATTGCCGAAGCCCTGCGGCGCGTCGGGCGCAAGGCCGATGTATTCGTCCATGTGGTACGCATACACGCGCTCCCACTCTACGTCGCTGCCGGCCAGCGCCTCGAGAAATTCGTTTTGCGACGGCGCGGCCGCAAAAATGATATGGCAGCTTCCCTTTTCCCGAATGACTTCGCGAATCGCCAAAGCGGCATCGCGCGCTGCTGAAACGCCCATATCCTGGCGGGTTTCAAACATTTCTACATGAAGCCTTCCGGCCCTAAGAATTTTATACATAGCATTGGAATCCTTTCTTTAATAATTAAAATCAGGCTATGCCCACGGACGCAGCGCTGGTACTTGAAAACAGAATCACATCAGGCTGCGTCTGCTGCATCTATTATACTATACCGTTTTCGTTCTGAAAAGCAAAAAACATAATTTAATAACCTTTTCTTTCTTAATTTTATGTAAAATCATTTTCTGACCGCTTCTCCTTATTCTCGGACCTGCTGCCACGCTGCCGTACCGGTACGCCCCATGCCCTACCTAATTTTTTTTGCCAAAAACTGCAATTCACGCTTGACCTTCAGCAAGCTATAGGTGGTACACTATATAATAATGAAAAAAGCGCATGCAGACGCTTTAGAATGGAGGATAAGTATGAACTATAGACGATTAGGAAAAACCGGACTCATGGTTAGCGAAATTGGCCTGGGAGGCGAATGGCTGGAACGCCATACCACCGAAGAATGCAAAGCTGTGATTGACCGCTGCGCTTCTTACGGCATTAACATTTTAGACTGCTGGATGAGTGAGCCGAATGTCCGCAGCAACATTGGTAAGGCCATTGCCGGCAGCCGCGATAAGTGGTACATTCAGGGGCACATTGGCTCCACCTGGCAAAATGGTCAGTATGTGCGCACGCGCGAGCTGCCCGTTGTTAAAGAGGCCTTTGAGGATCTGCTCACACGTCTGCAAACCGACTACATCGACCTAGGCATGATCCACTTTATCGATCAGGAAGCCGAGTGGCACGCGCTACAGCATTCTCCCTACATGGACTATGTGAATGAACTCAAGCAAAACGGTACCATCCGCCACATCGGTATGAGCACGCACAACCCTAAAGTTGCCCAGCTGGCAGCCCAGAGCGGCTTTATTGAAATGATTCTGTTCAGCGTTAACCCCGCTTTCGACATGCTGCCCGCCAGCGAAGACATTAACACTCTTTTTGCCGACGAATACGCCGAAGACCTGGGCGGCATCAATCCCGACCGCGCCAACCTTTACCGTCTCTGCGAGCGTGAAGACGTGGGCATTACCGTAATGAAGGGCTACGCCGGCGGCCGCCTGTTCGACGCGGCGCGCTCTCCCTTTGGCACGGCTCTGACACCCGTACAGTGCCTTCACTACTGTCTCACGCGCCCCGCCGTGGCCTCGGTTATGGTCGGCTATGACACGCCCGAGCACGTCGACGCCGCTGTAGCCTACGAAACCGCTACCGACGCGGAAAAAGATTATGCCACCGCTCTGGCCGGCGCTCCCAAACGCGCGTATTACGGACAGTGCACCTACTGCGGACACTGCAAACCATGTCCGCAAAATATCGACATTGCCATGGTCAATCAATACTACGATTTAGCCACCATGCAAAGCGAAGTTCCGGCCTCCGTGCGCGACCACTATCAGGCCCTTGGCGCTACCGCGGCCGACTGCATTGGCTGTAAGCTTTGCGAAAGCCGCTGTCCGTTTGGCGTAGCCATTGCCGACCGCATGAAGGCCGCCGCGGCTCTGCTCGGCTAACACAATATTATCAGCTCTCGCCGACTTTATCAGGGCGAGCGGCGTGGTCCGGTTAGCGGCCGCGCCGCTTGCCCTTTTTGTCTGTTTTCAATTTTTTCATAAATTGGTTAAAAACTTATCATAAGATTTACATACTTTGGACAAATTTATTAGATAGAATATCAGCATGAAGTTTGAAGGAGGTTTTTATCATGAGTGATATGAATCTATATGAACCTAATCAGAACCCGAATCAGGGTTCAAACCCCAATCAGTATCCCAATTCTTATCAGCCTGAAACACCTAAGAAACCTGGCGGCATGGGGCCGAAGGGACTTGTTGCACTTGTTATTGCCTGCGCGGTGCTTTTCACGGCGGTAGGATTTGGCGGCGGCTGGATCTGGCGGCACAATATGCAGGGCAGCCAGACGGCTTCGGCAGATTCCTCGACGACTGGCGAAGACAGCACGCCGACTTCGGACGAGCTGGCGCTTCGCATGGCGCAAACGGAGGATGGCGCGTTGACTACGCCAGAAATAGTAGAGAAGACGGCTGACAGCGTGGTAGAGATTACAACGGAAACAGTTCAGACGGGCACTATGTTGCAGCAATACATTTCGTCGGGCGCCGGATCAGGCGTCATTGTGACAGAAGACGGTTACATTATTACTAACCACCATGTCATTGAGAATGCGACGAGCATTACGGTAACGCTGCATAACGGCGAGTCTTATCCGGCTACCTTAGTTGGTCTGGACAATCAGCTGGACGTTGCTCTTCTGAAAATTGAGGCCAGCGGTCTGACGCCGGCTTCCATTGGAACTTCGTCTGACCTGTTAGTGGGGCAAACGGTTGTAGCCATTGGTAACCCGCTGGGACAGCTGGGCGGCACGGTAACGCAGGGCATTTTAAGCGCGAAAGATCGTAACATTACGCTGGACGGCGAAACCATGACGCTGTTACAGACAGACGCGGCAGTGAATCCGGGTAACTCCGGCGGCGGTTTGTTTGACGCGCAGGGCAACCTGATTGGTTTGGTTGTTGCTAAATCCAGAGGCGACGACGTAGAAGGTCTGGGATTTGCCATTCCGATTGACAACGTGGTTGAAGTGCTGGACGATCTAAAAGAATACGGTTATGTAACGGGCCGTGTAAGCCTGGGTGTAACCCTCATTGACATCAATACGGATCAAATGGCGTGGATGTACCGTGTTAGTGAAATGGGCACCTACATTTACAGTATGACGAAAGGTTCGGCGGCCGATGAAGCCGGCCTGCAGCCCGGCGACCGCATTATCTCGGTTAATGGCACGGATATTGAGTCGATCGACGATTTGAAGGCGCTCCTGGAGAACGTATCGGTAGGCGACAGCCTGCAGTTTGAGATTTCTCGTTCCGGTCAGACCATGACCTTAGAAGTGATCGCGGGCGAAGAAGTGCCGGACGAAATTCAGAATCAGACCAATCCGACCGGATACAGCACGCAGAGCAGTGCCGGCTCGGGAAGCAGCTTATAAGCAAAGCGTGACAAAACTCCCTATTCTGTTTCTATGAATAGGGAGTTTTTTATTGGAACCGCTTCCTCTACAGCTCCGCCAAGCCACTGACCGCCGTATAAATCTGCGAAAGGCGGTACCAGGTGCGCTTGCCGACAATGCCGTCGGACGTCAAATTAAATACCGACTGGAACTTGCGCACCGCCGCCTCGGTGCCGCGCCCGAAAATACCGTCTACCGCCAAATCCGGAATGGCCGGATAATCTTGCCGAATCCGCTTCAGCTGCCGCTGGATAATGGTCACGTTCGGCCCGCTGTCGCCATAGCGCAGCGGCGTTCCCGGGTACGACGCCGGCACGCCTTCCACACGCTCAGCCGTATCTAGCGTAATGTCGTAGCCATAATAATACCGCAAAATATTCAGCGCGCTATACCCCTGCTGCGCCAGCTCCTCCGAGCCCCACTGCGAAAGCCAGCCCGGACAGCTTACTCTACGCCCGTCGCAGTACTGCGTAAGCAGCGGCTGCACAATATCCGGCCGCGTCACGTAATTGGTAAACACGCTATCTACGGCCTGCGAAATGCTCTCGTAAATATTGCGCCCATGCACATACTTCTGATCGTACGCCGTTGACGACGTAATGGTAAACGGATACCCTTTAGACGGATACCACTCGGTATACACGCGGTTTAACGTAAACGACATAATCGCCAGAATATTCGCCAGCAGCGCGTTCTCATGCCATGTTGAATACACCTCGCTGCTCGCCACATTCTTAATATACGTCGCATACGGTACCCAGTAGTCGTTTGCGCTCTCGCCCGGCCGGCCGTCATGCACAATCACAAACTCCGGCACCACCACATTCGGCAGCACCACAAATCCGTCCTCATTCAGAAAATCCAGCGGCTTTACCTCGTCCTCCGGAATTTTCTCCGGAAACGTACCCCACAGCGTATTATCGGCAATCTCAATGGGCTCTGTACTTCCCGCGGCAAAGCCGGAAAGCGGCGGGGCGGTTCGCACTTCTTGAATGGCCTCCTGCCCGGCAAAAATCTGAGTTCCCTCGATCCGTACGGTTTCCATATCCGGAGACTCAATGGTTAGATCATACGTTGCATACGGCCGCACCTCTTCTTGGGGAACCAGTGAATATTCGACATCCGGCGCCGGAAGCGGCACCGCTTCTGTATTGCCCGACTCGTCTGTACGCATCACCTCCAAAACCTGATCGCTCCCCGAAGCCCGCACGGTAACGGTAGCTCCCTGCACGGGGAGAAAGCCGATTTCCGTCCGCGTTTCTACCCGCAATGTACCAAAAGAATTTGGCATAATAAAATTCTCCTGTTTTTGCCTAGTATATGCGCTTCCCTAGCTGGGCGTGACACTCCATAAAAAAATATATTGCCAAGTAAACTTGGTATTGACAAGTTTACTTGGCAATGTTATACTTGGTTTATCCAACACCGAAAGGAGCTTGTTACCATGAACAAAGAAGAAATATTAGCTAAAAGCCGTCAGGAAGAAAACGACGAAATGGAACAACACATGGAGAGCGAAGGACTGCGTAAAGGGTACGCGATTTTTTGCGTTATTTTTATTGTTGTAACGCTTGTCGCATTATTAACCGGGCAAAATATTGAAGCGTATTTAGCCATGTTCTTTGCTTTTACCGCCTCGCGTTTTAAAGAATCTTACCGTGTTACGCAAAACAGACGCACGCTGCTGGGTAGCGAACTGGCTGCCGCCGCTTGTATCTGCAGTCTCATTGCGTTTGTCCTCTCTTCTGTTCTTCCCTTTTTCCGCTGAGGTTACGCCATGGACGATACTTTAATTTTACGCAATCGCCTTAAAGAAGCCAGGGCTGAAAAAAAGCTCTCCCAGTCGGCCCTGGCAGAGCTTGTCGGCGTCTCGCGCAACACCATTAGTTCTATTGAAACAGGGCAGTTTACGCCCAGCGCCAAGTTAGCGCTGATCCTCTGTATTGCGCTCGACAAAAAATTTGAAGAACTGTTTTACTTTGAGTAAAGGCGCTAGTCTTCTACCCATGCTCCTTACACATAAAACAGCAGCTTGCTGTAGGTCGGGTAGGGCCAGTAGCTCTCCGCCGTAAGGCGTTCCATCTGGTCCGCGTCGGTCCGCAGAGCTTCCATAGCCGGAAGCACCGCGTCTTTATAATACATAGCTTTCTCGTGGATATCTTCAATGGTAAACGCACGGCTGCGCACGTCTTCTAAATGACGCAGCTTATCAAAGCCCTGCGCCGAAAGTTTAGACAGCTGCTGCGCCAAAATTTCCTCGTTGGTCTTAACATCGATCAGACCTGCCTGCTTTTTATGCACCACGGTTTCACACAGGAAATCCACATATTTAGAAACCGCCGGAAAGATCTCCTTATACGCCATATCGATCATGGTAAGCGCTTCCATATTCAGCGTTTTGCAATAGCTCTCCAGCTGAATATCAAAACGAGAACGCAGCTCAGCTGCGGTATAAATTTTGTGCTTGGTAAACAGCTGCACATTTTTTTCGTCCAGATAACTGGCCAGCGCGTCCACCGTGGTCTCGCAGTTGCCGAGTCCGCGTCTGGCGGCTTCCTCAACCCATTCTTTCGAATAATTGTTACCGTTGAAAATAATCCGCTTATGATCGCGAATGGTACGCTTAATCAGGTCATGCAAAGCAGACTCAAAATCCGCTTCGTTTTCCAGCTCGTCCGCAAACTGAGAAAGCGCCTCCGCCACGATTGTATTTAAAATCACATTCGGACTCGACACCGAAGAACCCGATCCCGGCATACGGAACTCAAATTTATTGCCCGTAAAGGCAAACGGCGACGTACGGTTGCGATCGGTGGTATCCCGCGCAAAGCGCGGCAAAATATGAACGCCTACCTTCAGCTCTTGCCGGTCTTGCTGCTCATAATCGCTGTCATTCTCAATGGTGTCTAAAATCTGCGTCAGCTCGTCGCCCAAAAACATAGAAACAATAGCCGGAGGCGCTTCATTGCCTCCCAGCCGGTGATCATTATTGGCGCTGGCAATAGAAACGCGCAGCAAATCCTGATATTCGTCTACCGCTTTAATGACCGCAACCAAGAAGAGTAAAAACTGAGCGTTTTCCCTGGGTGAATCGCCAGGCTCCAGCAGATTGATGCCCGTATCGGTGCTCAGAGACCAGTTATTATGTTTTCCGCTTCCGTTTACGCCGTCGAACGGTTTTTCATGCAGCAGGCAGGCCAGATCGTGCCGCCGGGCCACTTTTTTCATAATCTCCATTGTCAGCTGGTTATGGTCTACCGCGATATTAGCCTCGGTAAAGATAGGCGCCAGCTCATGCTGAGCCGGAGCCGCTTCATTATGCTCGGTCTTCGCCAAAATTCCCAGTTTCCACAGCTCTTCGTCCAGATCGGCCATAAATTCGGCCACACGCGGTTTAATGGTACCGAAATAGTGATCTTCCATTTCCTGCCCTTTGGGCGGTCTGGCTCCAAACAGCGTACGCCCGCAGATCACAAGATCCTGCCGCTGATAATACTTTTTACGACTAATGAGAAAATATTCCTGCTCCGGCCCCACCGTTACTTTGAGCCGCTTCACGTCGTTATGGCCAAACAAGCGCAAAATACGCAGCCCCTGCTTATTGATTGCCTCTAGCGAACGCAGCAGCGGCGTTTTCTTATCGAGCGCCTCGCCGCCATAAGAATAAAATACCGTGGGAATACAGAGCGTCTGATCCTTAATAAACGCATACGAAGAGGGATCCCATGCGGTATACCCCCGGGCCTCAAACGTAGAACGCAGACCGCCATTAGGAAAACTAGAGGCGTCCGGCTCACCTTTAACCAGCTCTTTACCGGAGAACTCCATAATAATATGGCCCCCTTCTACAGGGCTAATAAAGCTATCATGTTTTTCCGCGGTAATGCCGGTCATGGGCTGGAACCAGTGCGTAAAGTGAGTAGCGCCCTTCTCGGTTGCCCAGTCTTTCATTGCGTTAGCCACCACATTCGCCACCGTAGGATCTAGCTTACGCCCTTCGGCTATGGTGCGCTGCAGCGCTTTATACGTTTCCTTCGGCAGCCGCTCTTTCATAACATGATCGTTAAAAACCATGCTGCCAAACATATCCGGCACTCTGTTTTGCATCGTCGTATTGTTCATTCAGTCTCCTTTTCTTCACACTTCTTCATGAGAAATAATTTCCCAGCCATACTCCAAATCGCTGCGCTTTAAGCCGCAGTTGTCATATTCTACCTCGCCCACCTGATTGTCGTAGGGATCGAGACGAAGCTGCTGTTTGTCAGGAACAAACGCCCCTTGGAACCGCCGATTAGCCACCATGCGATACGGATCGAGATTGCCAAAATAGTGGTTCCAGCGTTCCTGATTCCCGCTTCGCCAGGCGCTGCCGCCAAAGGACGGATCGGCATAGAGCCAGCCATACGGCTCTATATAAAACATAGCCCAATCATGACACCCCGCTTCCGCCGGCGTCACATACAGCCCCGATTGCCAGCGAGCGGCAATGCCCGCCGAGCGGCAAAGCGTAATAAACAAAAGCGCCTGCACGCCGCAGTCGCCGCGCAAATTCAGCGCCGCGTACTCAGGAATCTGCGTAATGGTAAAATACTCCCGCATAAACGAATAGCGCACCTTCGTAGTACAAAAATCATAAAACCGACGGGCCAGCCGCAGCGGATTTTGCTCGCCCTCTGCCAGCTCGCTCGCCAGCGCCCGAATGGTAGGAGTAAACAGAATATGCGGTAGCTCCTGCGCTAAATCGCCCGCCGGTTCGCCCGGCTGTACCTCCTCTTCCTTTAAATCATGGTACAGCGCCAGACAGTCGTATTCATATTCCACCACAAACGGCTCGTTTTCCTGCATAACCTTCTCAAAATACACCGTCCGCTGCTCGCTCTGCGCCTCCCCAATCTGCGCCCCCGGCTCGCTCACATGCAAAATGCGAATGTCACGCATATTCGGCGCCTCCGCCGGAATCGGCATATGCACCCGCACCCGCTGCCCGGGCCGAAACGCCTCGTCCTTAATCCGCAGCGACGCGCGCATATGAATATGACGCCGAACGCCTCCCTGACGCCGCATATCCCGAATGGTCTGCATAAGCATTTGATTTTCGGCAGAGCTTTCAAAATCGCCATTTTGGCCCGCGCGGCGGGCAATATTGGGATTCACCTTGAGTAAAGTCTCATAAAAGCGAGCGGCCAGGTGGGGCACGCCTTGAATGTAAATCCACTCAGCGGCGCCTTCGTCCATCAGCTGAGCCAGCTCGTCCTGTGTGAAATCAGGAATATCCCTCCGTACCAGCTCGGTGGCCTGTTCGAGGGTGTAAGTATAATCGAGCGGCAGGCGCGCGATAATTTCTTTTTCTAGGCGCAGCCGCGTCTTAAAGCACTGGGGCGTGCGAGGGTCGGCCAGGCTGCGGTCGATCAGGCGAGTGGCACGCTCGAAATCGCCGCACCATTTAGCTTTTACAATGTCTTCGGGCAGCGCAATCGCTAGCGCCTGATAATCCTCTTGTCTCACGAAACAATCTCCCTTCTAATCGGTTTTCATTTTCTTTTTAGTATACTATAAAGTTGCCGCGCCGTCTATTGAATAATTTGCGAATCTTTATTGTTTTAATCCTGCATATTTTCATCTTTTTGTCACCCAAAACGATATTTTGTCGGCCGATTTAGAAATGCCAGCTATATTTTCTTTCATTCTCGGCAGATCGAAGCCCGGATTCGGTGTGTATAAAAAAGAGCAAGGCATTGTTTACCAGCCTTGCTCTCTTTCCTTATTCGTTTGACAACCCGCTCAGGTCTAACGTGGTACTCAGCTCTTCCAGTCCTCCCGCATCGCAATAGTACGAAAGAACGCTCTGTGAAAAATCGGTTCCTTCTGCCGGATCATCGCCGCCCATAAGCGTAATGCGGAAATACCGCGTATATGGCGGCAGTGAGCAGCCATAGTCTCCCATGCTGTCGTCAGATTCCCAGCTGCCCGCGGCAATACTGCGCAGGCCAACATTACCGCTGCCTTCTCCCTTCGCCAGCAGGTGAAACGTAATGCCCATAATGTGGCCGTCGGCAGCCGAAACCCAATAATTCGCATCGGTAATCTGTACTTTGCCGTATTCATTATCCAGCAGCACCCAGGCGTCGTCTTTAGGCTCCGGAAACGCGTCAGCCGCTTCTGTTTTGGCTCCGGGGTATACGGTAGCCTCAATCATGACTTCTTCATATACGCTGCCCTGCGCCGAATACCCCAGTCCTACCTCAAATTTTACCGAGGTTACTTCCTCAATGCCCACATGAGATAACAGAAGTTTAGGAATCGATACGGTAATCGGCCTATCCGGGCCGCCGCCAATCATGGTGTACCCTTCCATGCCCGCGCCGCTAAACGCGAAATCGTCTTCATGGAACATAATTCCATTTATGGTCAGACGCATGTCATAGTATCCGCTGTAGTTTTGCTCATCGGTAGCGGCCCGATACGTAATGACATAAGACTCGTCAGTCATTTCCATGGAATCAATATGAAAATAGTATTCGCCCTCTTCATAAATGGTTCCGGAAGTAAAGTTTTCTAGCTCTATGGGCTGTGGCTGCCCCGCCTCTGCCGTTTCTTCGCTGCTTTCGGCCGCTTCACTTTCCGTTTGCGCGTCAGACGAATTGTCCGCTTCCTGCCCGGCGCTGTTCTGATTCCCTCCACATCCCGCCAGCAGGCATGCCGCCAAAATCAGCGCCAAAAAAACACGTACTGTTTTCACAACAACGTCCTCCTACAATGCAAAAATTTAAATACGGGAAATTGATCTTGCCTAAACGGTAACGGCAGGGGCCGGATTTAGGGGCCGATATAAACAGGCACCGCAACCTCTTCCGGCTGAACATACACGGCGCTGCTTACCGTAAAACAGAGCTCCGAGGGCTGCTCGCCCTCATGAAAGCGAAGCCTCTCTCCTTGCTCCGTGGAAATGCTGTGAACCGTGCCGGGCCCGGTATCTTGCAGCTGAACCGCGCATAGACGAAGGGAATCGTCTTCTCCTTCCAGCGCGACTTCCAGAAAATAGTCTCTATACGTTTCTATGCGCGTAGTCCACCCGGCTCCGTCTATGTCTAGGTCGCGCAGCTCTTCTTGGTACCACTCACAGTAAATGCCGGTAAATCGCACCGTTCCGCCCGCGGGCAGCGCAACCTCTTGCTCTAACGGAAGACGCTCGCCGGGATCCGGCAAAGGCGCCCGGACGATCGTGTCCGCGCCGCTTCCCTGCCAGCATAAATAAGGAATATGCAGTGTATATGTCCCCTCTTTCACACTCGAAAAATAAATCTGCACTTCCTCTTGAAAATCCCGGCCAAAAACGCTCTCGGCCGCCTGGCGGCTACCCTGCGCGTCGGTCAAATAAACGTCTTGCTTTTCCCAGGATCCCAGCCCCAAAAAGTGGCTAACCAGCAAAGAAGAAAACTCCAGGTGTTCCGGCTTCTGCAAAGGATACAAAGAAAAAAGCACCTTGTCCGAAACCCGCTGCGGCTTCATAAGGAGCAGACTCCCCAGTTCATGCTCCACTACCTGCCCCAGATCATGCGGGTCGGTATATAAATCGGTTTTCTGCAGTTCCACCTCGAAAGAGGGTGTGGGCCCTTGCATCGAGTATTCGATCGGCTGCCCTACCTCGCTGCCGGAAAGCATCCATACGGCAGGCTCTCCGTTTTCTTCGCTAGGCTGCAAAGAAAACGTAAAGGCCAGCGCTTCTGCCTGTTCTTCCGGTTCCCACTGAAAAAACAGATCGCGCTGAATGGTATAGGCGTCCAGATAGATATCCTCGGAATAGCGCTCCTTTTGCGGCGGCAGCGCAGTGCCGTTCACATAGCACCCCATGGTATAAAACCCTAGCAGCTCCTGAAAATGCCGCTCCTCTTGGTCTGAGGCTATCTCTGCCGTAGGCTCTACCAAGAGGGTCGCGTGAAGCTCCCCGTCTTGATACTCCATATCCATGAGGGAAAAGCGAAGCCCGTCTGCTTCGCAGGAGGGCGGACTACTAGTTAGCTGGTATTGAGGCAGCGCTAACTCCCAATTGACACCGCTTCCTTCACGAAACTGAAAATAGTGGTAGAGTAGCGCCGCGCACCCGGCTAACAGTCCCAGCAGCAGACCGCCAATTAAAAGAATTTTAAGCAGCTTTTTCAGGGCGCGCTGATTCCGCTTTTTCACCGTTTCATAGGGAAAATCCAGCCGCGCGGCGATCTCGTGAAAATTCAGACCTCCGAAATATTTTTGCCGGATAATCTCCTGATCCACCGGTTTAAGCTGCTGAATGGCTTCTTCCAGATCCGTGTACTCCTGCACGTCCGGCAGCACCCGTTCTTGCTCTCTGGCCCGGCCTTCCGCCTGACTGTATCGCTGATTTTTCCGGTACCGGCTTAGCGCCTGCCGGTCGGCTAGCAGACAGAGGTAGTTTTTCAGCGTTCCCTTTTCCTGATCAAACCGGGTCCACTCCCGGCAAAAGCCGGCAAAGGTATCGTTCACGCATTCCTTAACGTCTTCCGGATCGGAAAGGCGCCGGCTGCATACCCAGCACACCAGCCCGCTATACGCCTCCAGCAGAGCCGCTGCGCCCTCTTCCAGATTGTCTTTCAAAAGGCGCAGCAGTTCTTCGTCTGTATATCCTTGGTTTTCCATTGTCCCCTCCTATTATCTGGCATAGCAGATACAATTTCCCATTATCCTCTTTCGTCTCTCAGGAGTCAATCGGGACATCCCCTTAAAAAATTTTTTAACAAAGGCAAAAAAATAGAGAACGATATCGCAACCGTTCTCTATTTTTACCTTATTTTTCTTGTTTAACCGAGTCTAAGCGCACCCCAATAATTACGGCTATAGTATCCGGATAAATCACTGATTTTTACCACGTCGCCCGTGCTCGGAGCATGCACAAACTGTCCATTCCCCACGTAAATACCTACGTGTTCAATTTCACTGGACCAATCGGCGGAAAAGAAAACCAGATCGCCGGCCGCCAAATTCTCCAAAGAGACATGCGTACCATTGGCGTAATATTGCGCATCGGCCGTACGCGGAACACTCACCCCATTCAGCTGCGCGCAGTAGTACACTAATCCGGAACAGTCAAAACCCGAGGGCGAAGCGCCGCCATATACATACGGTACGCCTAAAAACTGAAGCGCCGAGTTCATAATGGCCACGCCTACGCCGGAAGAACTTGCGTCTTGATTCGTTTCTTCCTCTGCCGGCTCCTGCGTTACGGCTTCTTCATATACGGGCTCTTCTGCCGCCGGCGCCTCTTCCGCTGCCGGCTGCTCGACCACCGGCTGCTCGGCCACCGGCTGTTCTGTTACCGCTTCTTCCGCCGCTGGCTGCTCCTCCGCCTCTTCTGCCGCTTCCGCCTCTACCTCAGCCTCCGCTGCGGCCAGCGCGGCAGCTTCGGCCTCTGCCTGTTCCGCCTCCAGCTGCGCTCTGACAGACTTAATATATCCTTCTTCGTCAACCTCGGCAGTGAGCGCCCTTTCAATATTGACCTGCTCGCTCAGTACATACGCGCTAGAGCCGGCTACGCTCACCTGTAGCCACGCGTCTTGCACCCCTGTAATTTCCAGGGCTACCCCGCTTTCTCCGACGGCGAGCAGCTCGCTGGTTTCCGAGGGCTCCGACCACAAATATACGTCTTGCGGAAGAACCGCTACAAACCGGCTGCGATTGATCAGGCTAGCCTGTTCTATTTGCGCCTGACTCAAAATGGAGGTGTCTAAGGCTGCCGCCTCGACATACCCTCTGAATGTTCCATTATATTCTACATAGTAGAAATTGCCACCTTCGCAGGCATACAGCAGCGTTACGCTTTCTCCTTCGCCAAATGTGTGAATCACCTGACTCTGCGTATCTTCACTCACGTACAGGTTCGCTCCCGCTAGGGCCTGCACTAAAGGAATGCCCAGCGCCTCATAATCGGCTGCCGTATAAAACTTGTTACAAAGCTGTGCGGCCTCGGCCGCGTTCCCGTATAAAAGTATCTCTTTCTGTTGCTGCTCAATCTTCTCATTCAGAAAACTAACGCTTTCTTCATATTGAAAATCGGCTAAGGAATTGATTGTTTCGTTAGCGCTTACGCTAACCGCGCCGCGTACCGTCATCTCTTGCTGCAGGCTGGCTGTTTTAATGGCTGAATCCTGCGCGCTCAGCGGCGCCGCGTTTACGTTTACAAAGACCAGCATGGCTCCCGCCGCGGCGCCGATCTGTATAAACCCCCGTTTAGATCTGCTTCTCTTTACTCTACGCATGCAATTTTAAAAACTCCTTTATAAAACTAACGCCTGTTTCGTAACAAGTGTTGATAGTATTATAAAGGAGTTTCACACTTTTGTCAATAGCTTGTAATAACTTTGTAACAACTTTTTAAAAATTGTTTCCCACAAGCGCCGTAGAGCCCCGGCTTATGAACAAAGTCCACAGAGCTGACACGCTGTCGGTGTTGCGGCCACGCCGCCTAGGGCCGTTTCACGCAGTTCGTAGGGCAGGCTGCGGCCTACTTTGTACATGGCCTCTACCATTTCGTCAAAGGGAATCAGGTTGCCCACGCCGCTGAGCGTCATTTCGGCGCAGACCAGAGCGTTGGACGCGCCTACCGCATTTCGTTTTTGGCATGGCGCTTCGACCAAACCGCCAATGGGATCGCAGACCAGGCCCAGCATGGTGCCAATAACGGAGCTGGCCGCATCCAGGCACTGCCGCGGCGTACCTCCCATAAGCTCTACCGCAGCGGAGGCTGCCATGGCCGCTGCCGCGCCGATCTCGGCCTGACAACCGCCTTCGGCTCCGGCCACCGTGGCATTGTACATAATTAAATAGCCTACGGCTCCGGCATTAAAAAGCGCCATAATCATTTGCTCATCGGTAAACCCATGTTCTTCTTGGAGCGTGCACAGCACGCCGGGAATTACGCCCGAGCTGCCCGCCGTGGGCGCTGCCACAATCAGGCCCATGGAAGCATTTACCTCTAGTACGCCCATGGCGTAAGACATGGCTTTCGATACAATCGATCCGCAAAGCGGCGCCGTTTGCGCCCGGTGCGCGCTAATTTTCTTTGCTTCTCCGCCGATCAGGCCGCCCATGGAATGCAGCTCTTCGGTCTGTCCCTCATGCACCGCCTCTTTCATGATCTCATACGAATGCCCCATGCGCGCCAGCGCCTGTTCCTTGGTTGTATTATAATACCGCGCCTCGCGCTCCAGCATCGCTTCCGCAATTGTACACTGCTGCTGCGCGCAAACTTCCAGAAGTTCGCTGCCCGTTGTAAAATTGAACATCTCGCTCCCCCCTTATAGCTGAATGACCGTTACCTGGCGAACCAGCGGTAGCTCTTTCACTTTTTCCACCAGCGACTGCGTAAGCTCGTTGTCGGCTTCAATAACGCAGTACGCGATTTCCCCTTTGCGCTGCCGGTAAATATTTAAAAACGCGATATTGATATTCTCTTCATAGAAGCAGCGCGTCACGTGCGCCGCTACGCCCGGCTCGTCTTTTTGCATAATAATCATGGTTTGGTAATTGCCGGTAATGCTGATATCAATGCCGTTAATCTGCTTTAGCAGCGCGTTGCCTCCGCCAATGGATACGCCTACTACGTCGGCCCCGTTTCCCGCTTCGTCTTCCATAATAATACGAACCGTGTTCGGGTGTATCGCCTGCTCCGTTGTATTGGGCTCAAAGCTGTACTCAATGCCCGCCTCCGTTGCCAGCCGGTACGAATCGCGAATTCGCTTATCTTCCGCGTTAAACCCCAAAATGCCGCCAAGCAGGGCGCGGTCCGTACCGTGCCCCTTATACGTGCGCGCGAACGAACCATATAAAATAAACCTCACCTTCTTAATCGGCGCGCTCACCAGGCGCCTAGCCATCAGCGCGATACGAAGCGCGCCGGCCGTGTGAGAACTGGAAGGCCCAATCATATTGGGGCCAATCACATCAAAAACGCTGATTTCTCTCATTCGGATCCCCCTTTTTAAAAAATCAGACGGCCGCCGACAGGGCAGGCCGCCTGAATGCTTTTCCGCCTTTGGCGGCGATTACGCTACGCTTGCCACAGGCGAAAAAAGATTACGCGAGCTGAATTTCGTGGTGCGCCTCTGCAGAGTCGTAAATGGCCTGCATCATGCGCGAGGTAATGATATTGACGTCGATGTGCGACGGCAGTTTTTCGCGGGTGGTGATGTCTTTCAGGAAGGCACCGATTTCGTTGTCGAAATGGTTGGTCATGCGGAATTTGGGCTCGGTTTTAATGAGCGCGCCGTTTTCCGCGCCGTACATGGTGAATCCGGCGCCGTATTGCAGGCGGATACCGGCTTTGGTGCCCATGAAGTCTATATAGGATTCGTGCTCGCCGATGTTTTGTGCCCAGGCTCCGTTTAACGTAATGACGGGGCCGTCGGTACGAATGAGGCCGACTACGGAGTCGTCTACGTCGTAGGTGCCGTTTACGTCTTTGGTCATCTCGGACCACATGTTTTCATAAACGTAGTTTTTCATGTCTTTGCCGAGTTTGCAGAACGTTTCGCCGCTGACGGTAAGGGGTTTGGGATCGCCGGAGCAATACATAACGATGTCGAGGTAGTGTACGCCCCAGTCGATAAGAACGCCGCCGCCGGCAATGGCTTTGGTGGTGAAGGGGCCGCCCAGGCCCGGAATGGAGCGGTGTGCGCGGAAGCTGACGTAGATACTGTACAGCTCGCCCAGCGCGCCGGAATCGATAATATCTTTAATGCGGTTGACGCTGTCGTTGAACCGATTGACCACGCCGATATTCAGGATGCGGCCTGTCTCGTGCTGTACTTTCTGCATTTCCAGCGCTTCCTGGTAGGTGCGCGCGGCGGGTTTTTCGCAGAGTACGTCTTTACCGGCGCGCATGGCGTCGATAGAGATTTGCGCGTGCATGTTGTTCGGGGTGCATACCGAAATAGCCTGTACCTCGGGATCGTTTAATGCGTCGTGATAATCGACAATAGCGGTGCCGCACCCGTAGTCTTTAACGGCTTTTTCCGCACGCTCGGGAATGATATCGCAGAAATATTTGATCTGAGCGTGTTCGTTTTTCATGTACGCCGGAATGTGTGCGGAATTGGCAATGGTACCGCATCCGATCACGGCTACTGTGATCTTGTCCATGTTGGTTCTCCTTTTTGTTTCAATGAAATAAAGAGTCGCGGCTAAGCCACGGAGTCTTTTGGCTATATTGTACCCCGAAGGCGGTTTGTTTTCAATAGTTTTCTAGCGGATTTAGGGGAGAATCTTTGTGGCTGGGATTCGCATTGACGTGGCGATTTTCATGAACTTTTTGTAATCCTCGAAAAAACGCCTTTTTTGTACGATAGTTATAAGTATAAGGAAAGTAATGTGAACAATCAGCTCGAATAGCTGATTGTTCACACGGCTATTTGTGCC
>CALWPV010000082.1 GCA_944383515.1 uncultured Clostridia bacterium | reverse complement strand
TTCAAAAAATTTGACAAAAAAAGAGAGCCAAAATGGCTCAACCATGGGGATTAGTCATTATACTATTAATGAAAAAGTGTCAAAGACCCGCGCCGTTGGCACAGGGAGGCGGGCAGCCTCCTTGTTTAGAAGGCCGGCGCCTACATCTTGCCTTTTCCCGGATTTCATGATAAGATAAAGATCATGACAAAAACAGGAGGCGTATGTATGGCAACCATTAAAGAAGTAGCAGATCTGGCCGGCGTATCGGTCGCAACGGTTTCCCGCGTACTGAACACGCCTGACGCGGTACGCAGCGCCACGCGCCAAAAGGTGGAACAGGCTATCGAACAGCTTAGTTATCGCCCTAACTACCTGGGGCGTACTCTGCGTTTAATGGAAACCAAACGAATTCTGGTAGCTATCAGTACCCTCTCGAATCAATTTTTCTCCCGCGTTGTCCGGGGCATTGAAGATCGGGCCCGGGAAGACGACTACTCGGTGCTGCTCTGCGTAACCAGAGGTAATCCTGATAATCTTCTTGAATATATCAAAATGCTGCAAACGCGTGAGGTTGACGGTATGATTCTAACCACGCGTGATCTGCCGGAAAATGAGATTCTTTCTCTCAGCCATGACTGCGCCATTGTTTGTGCCTGCGAGCCCCTGCGCAGTAAGCGTATCCCTTTGGTAGCCATTGACGACGAACGCGCCTCTTATGACGCGGTTCAGTTTTTATTGAAACAAGGCAAGCGCCGGATTGCCCTCTTTGGCGCCGGCAAAAATTTTTACAGTTCCGAGCTTCGAGAAAAGGGCGCCAAGCTCGCGTTAGCCCGGGCCGGTCTGACCCCCTATTGTATTTGTGAAGAAGGGTATACCTACCGCGCCGGGGCGCGCGCCGTTACGTCTATGCTGCAAACCCACGGCCCAGCGCTGCCCGACGCTATTTTCGCTTTTTCTGACAGCACAGCCATTGGCGCTATTAACGAACTATACAAGCGTGGCATTCACGTTCCGCGCGATCTTTCTGTCATGGGCTTCGATAATACAGCGATTTCTGAAATGTATATTCCCACGCTCACTACGGTTTCCCAGCCTCAGCATACCATTGGCTATCAGGCCATGGATATGCTGATTCACCAAATCAAGGGGCAGCCGTATACGAAACGGTATACCGTTATGCACGACATTATTTATCGGGAGTCACTTCAATAAAAAGAGGCTGCCTCATCCCTAGGGATGAGGCAGTTTTTTTCTTGGAATAAAACCGCAGCCTTATACGGTTACTGATCGCACCGCGCTTTACCTTATACTTCTGCTAACTCTTCCAGCTCTTCAATATCGTCAACCGGCGGCTCTCGCCCTTCAATTTCAATGCCATGCTTTTGCGCATAATCCCAGAGCGCCGCATGAATCGCCTGCTCGGCTAACAGAGAGCAGTGCACTTTTACCGGCGGCAAGCCGTCAAGCGCTTCCATAACCGCTTGATTGGTTACCTGAAGAGCCTCCTGTATGGTCTTGCCAAGAACCAGCTCGGTTGCCATGCTGGAGGTTGCCACTGCTGCGCCGCAGCCAAACGTTTTGAATTTAACATCTTGAATGACGCCATCTTCCACTTTCAAAAAGATACGCATAATATCGCCGCATTTGGCATTGCCAACCGTACCTACTCCATCGGCATTTTCAATTTCTCCCATATTTCTTGGATTCATAAAATGATCCATTACTTTTTCTGAGTACATTCGTTCTTTCCTCCTTAATCCTCTGATTATTGCTGTTGTTTCATATAATCTTCATACAGCGGAGACATCTCCCGCAGTTTTTGTACAATGGGTGGCAGTACCTGCGCAATATACTCTACATCTTCCATTGTATTTTCTCTTCCTAGCGTCAGCCGTAAAGACCCATGCGCCGTCTCGTGCGGAAGTCCAATAGCTAACAACACGTGGGACGGATCTAAAGAACCACTGGTGCAGGCCGATCCGCTGGAAGCGCAGACACCTTTCATGTCTAGCAAAAGCAGCATCGATTCTCCTTCAATGAAGGAAAAACTAAAACTCGCATGCCCGGGTAGCCGATTATAGCGTGCGCCATTTAAACGCGAAAACGGTACCTTTTCTAAAATGGTATCGATCAGACGGTCGCGCATCGCCCGAAGCTGCGCGTTTCTCTCGTCCATTTCCGCTACTGCCAGTTCTACCGCTCTTCCAAAGCCTACAATACCCGCTACATTTTCTGTTCCGGCTCTGCGGCCGCTTTCCTGCGCGCCTCCATGAATGAAAGGCGGCAGCTTTACCCCTTTGCGAACGTACAAGGCCCCTACCCCTTTGGGACCATAGAGCTTATGCGCGCTAACGGATAACAAATCGATCTGCTGCGCCTCAACGTCGATAGGCAGCGTTCCCAGCGCCTGCACCGCGTCTACATGAAAGAGCACCTGATGCCGGCGGCATACCGTTCCAAGCTCCTGTACCGGGTTGATTGTTCCAATTTCATTATTGGCCATCATGACGCTAACCAGAATGGTATCTGGCCGAATGGCGGCTTCCAGATCCTTTGGAGAAACGGTCCCTTCTGCGTCAACAGGTAAATATGTGACAGAAAAACCATGTTTTTCTAAATACTCACAGGTATGCAGCACCGCATGATGTTCTACCGAAGAGGTAATAATATGGCGACCCCGATGCCGCATCGCTTCTGCCACGCCTTTAATGGCCCAGTTGTCGGCTTCGGTACCCGAACCCGTAAAAAAGATTTCTCGCTCTTTGGCGCCAATGGCGCGGGCTAGCTGGGCTCTTGCCTTTTCCAATGCAATTTTTGATTCTTGAGCAATTTGATACAGGCTAGAGGGGTTTCCGTACTGTTCTTTTAAAAACGGCAACATGGCCTCTAAAACCTCTGGCCTTACGGCTGTGGTTGCCGAATGGTCTGCGTAAACTAAACGATTCATATATCTTTCCTTTCCGGCTCATGCCATAATCGGCATGCCCTTTTATATGACTGATTGATTTTCATCCGGTGTTTGGCTCGCTACTTCTTTTAGCGTCATTTCATCGATAACCTGATGAATACTCTCGCTAATGCGCTGCCAAACATATTGAATTGCACAGCTTTTTTTTCGATCACACGGCCGGCCATCGCTTTGAATGCATTCCACAGGCTCCAGCCTGCCTTCTCCTACTTGCAGAACCTGCCCCACCGTGATGCACTCGGCCGGTTTTGCCAGGCGGTATCCGCCGGCAGCTCCCCGCGTTGTCTCCACCAAACCGGCGGCTTTCAGACTTCGCAGCAGCTTTTCTAAATAGCGCACGGTTACACCGGTCTGCTTAGCCATTTGACTAATGGAAAGCATGCCCTCTTCTTGGTTTTGCTGCACCTGCGCTAAGGCTACCATAGCTCTTAAACTATACTGACCTTTAGTCGACATTTTCATGCGAAGCCCTCCTTTAATTCCTACTGTTTTAGTCGTGATTAGTGTACCACGGTATTTTCTTTTTGTCAACAGCTTTTCATAAATCTTTCTGCCGAAGAATACAATATAGGAGTCCAGCGCGCGGGGCCTGCCCTGCGTACCGAAGGGAGTTTATCCAATATGAAACGCAATTCCGTTGTTACCGGTACCTTATGGCTTACGGCGGCCGGGCTCATCTCCCGTCTGCTGGGTTTTGTGTATCGCATCTATTTATCTGGGCTCATTGGCTCTGAAGGTATGGGGTTATATCAGCTTATCTCGCCCATTTATTTTCTTCTTTTTACCCTATGCAGCGCCGGTTGCCATACGGCAATCTCACAAATGGTTGCCGCTGAAAGCGCACACCGCCATACGCAAAATATGCAGCGAATTCTATGGATCTGTCTGGTCCCTTCTACCGCGCTTGCCCTGCTCTTTGTACTGCTCATTCAAGAATTTTCCCCCTGGATCGCCGTGCATATTATACAAGATGCACGCGCGGCCGAAGGGGTGCGTATTCTTTGCCTCGGACTTCCCTTTTGCGTTAGCAGCAGCTGTTTTAAAGCGTATTTTCACGGAATCCGTCAAATGAAAATACCAGCCACCGAGCAAGTTATAGAACAGATCTGCCGCATGAGCGTTATTTATATGTTAGCGCCCCTGCTTTCGCAAAGCGATGTTACCACCACCTGTTCCTATGTGGTTTATGGTACGGTTGCCGGCGACTTTGTCAGCTGTCTCTATACCGGTATTGCCTATGGCATTCACCGCCGTCGTCTCCCCTACTCCTCGTATCGCGAACCATTTCCTTCTTTACTCCGGCCCCTGCTTCTCATTATTTTGCCAGTTACAGGAAGCCGGCTGCTAACGCAGTTGCTGTCTAGTTTTGAAAATATTATGCTGCCTTCTACATTGCAGCGTTTTGGTCTGAGCAGCTCCGAATCTCTTAGCCTGTACGGAGAATTTTCAGGCATGGTGATGCCTCTTCTTTCTTTTCCAACCATTATTACCAGTGCACTTTCTTCTAATTTACTGCCCTTGGTGGCCAGCGCCAAAGCCAGTCGCAACTATCGGCTCATTCAAACAGCAACCTATCGCTCTCTGCGTCTAACTTTTATGATTGCGTTTTTATTCAGCGCTTTATTTGCCTCTTTGGGGCTTGCCCTCGGCAATCTGCTGTACCCCGGTACAAACGCAGGCATCTGGCTGCCCATTGTTGGCCTCTTCTGCCCTTTTTTCTATTTGCAAAATACACTCAGCGGCCTTTTAACCGGTTCTGGTCTGCAAAATGAAGTCTTTCTTTATCAGATTATCGCCAGCGGACTGCGCATTATTCTTATGCTCAGTCTAGTCCCCCTCTACGGCTTTCCCGCGTTTTTGCTAGGCATGCTCGCAAGCCTAATTCTGTCGTCCATACTGGGACTACGCAAGCTGATTCTGACGTATCATATGAAACTATCTTTTCTAAAAGAAATTGCCACCCTATTTGTATGCAGCGCGGCCACCTTTTTACTTAGCCGCCTAACGGCGCCCTATGTCAGTACAGCCTCTTCGCTCTGTTTGGCCGCTCTTGCGGCCTCGGCCTTTTATCTGCTTGCCCTTTTTCTTACCCGCTGCCTAACAAAAAAGGACCTACAAGAGGTCCTTCTGCTTGTTAAGCCCCGGCGTTAGGCATAGCGCCGCTAACATAAAAACTGAGCCAGTTATGAAACAGCATTTCCGAGTGGCGCTGCCAGGTACAAACCGGCGGCTTACTCGGATCATTGCCTGGGAAATACTGATACGGAATGGCAATGGGAAGTCCCTTAGCCTTATCTCGTTCATATTCCTGTTTCAGAGTATCGGCTTCATATTCCGAATGGCCGGTCACATATATCCAGCGCTTAGCTTCATCGACGACCAGATAGACGCCCGCCTGCGGGGATTGAGCCACCAACTGTAATGCCGGAACCTTGGCTACTTCGGGCTCGGGGGTATACGTATGCCGCGAATGCGGCGCCAAAAATGGCGATGCCATTCCTCTGGTCAAAGGACTGTCAGCCAGAACCTGATGAGAAAAAATTCCGAACTGCTTGGCAGGCAGCTTTTGTTTGGTAATGCCGTAATGATAATATAAACCGGCCTGCGCTCCCCAGCAGATATGCAGAACAGAGCGAACATGCTGAGCGCTCCAGTCCATAATTTTGGTAAGCTCCGGCCAGTAAGCCACTTCTTCAAAAGCCATGTCCTCTACCGGCGCTCCTGTAATGATAAGGCCGTCCCACTCCTGATCCTGTACCTGTGAAAATGTCTGATAAAACTGCCGAAGATGCTCCGGGCTCACATGTGTAGAGTGATAGGATTCGGTAGTTAAAAAGGTCACGCTGACCAGTGGACCTGCCGCCATGAGTCGTCTCAGCAGCTGACGCTCTGTCTGCTCTTTCAGCGGCATTAAATTGAGTATCAGTACCCGGAGCGCCGTTGGTGCCGACTGAGAATAGGCCTCTGCCGGCCGGTAGCCTTCTGACGCAAGCGTAGCTAAGGCCGGCAGATTCGGAATATCAAGTATCGCCATGTGATTTCTCCCTGTTTGTTAATGCTATGATTCTATTTAGTCTACAGGAAGCGGCGATCTTCGTCAAGTTTTATTTTTCTTTTGCCAAGGATAACGCCCACTGGTATATTTATAATATCCAATGCCTAAAACGCTTAAAAGAATAACCGCGGCGCCTCCCATACTCAGGTACCAGCTCCAAGGGAAGAAATCTCCTGTAGCGGCTCCCATTTCGCCGTCTTCTTCCTGCTCTGGAATCAGTGTATCTTCCATAATGACATTCACAGGGGCTGCACTGTCCTTTACCTCAAAGTTCAAATCCTCGGCTAAACTATATCCCTCGGGCGCTTCCACCTCATGAAGCACATACGTACCAACCGGAAGCTTTTCAATAGTCAAATCTTCTCCGTTAGAAACCCATTCTTTCATAACCTGGCCGCTTTGATCCCGAATTTGGAGCTTGGCTCCTCGCAGAGCTTCTCCACTGGTACCTGCCAGTTTACTAATCGTAACGCGGGTAATGTCATCGGCCATAGAAACCTTCTGAATTTCTCCGGTATCCTGCACCGTAAATATTACGTCTTCTGCTGTCACATAACCACTAGGCGCACTGACCTCTCGCAAAGTATATTCGCCTACCGGCAGCTTCTCTATATAATGGGGCTGATCCCGGCTAATCCATTCTTCTACTACTTCTCCCTCCGCGTTAATAATCTGCAGCTTAGCGCCGGTCAGCTCCTTGCCGGTAGTCAAATCCGTTTTACTGATCTGCACTTTGGTAATGTCGTCAGACATTGCAACCGTTTGAATCTCTCCCGTATCTTCCACCGTAAACACTACCTCTTCTGCCGTTACATAGCCTTCCGGCGCACTGATCTCCCGCAAAGTATATTTTCCCACCGGCAGCTTTTCCGTTATATACGGTTCGCTACCCGAAGTCCATTCCAGTACAATCTCTCCTGCGGCGTTCAAAATTTGCAGTTTAGCCCCCGGCAGCTCCTTACCTGTGGTCAAATCCTTTTTACTTATTTGCACCCGCGTCACTTCATCTACCATGGCCACGGCCTGAATCTCTCCCGTATCGCTTACGGTAAAGGGAATATCCGGCGCCGTTGCATACCCGTCGGGCGCTGAAACCTCATGCAGGATATATTGGCCTACCGGCAGCTTTTCCATATAAAAGGGCTCACCCGTACTGGTCCATTCCGCCACTACATTCCCTTCTTGATCCAGAATTTGCAGTACGGCTCCCGGCAGTTCTTCTCCGCTGCTAATCTCTTTTTTGCTGATCCGGCTTTTCGTTACGTCGTCAAACATTGTTATCGTTTGCAACTGACTGGTGCCCTGCACTTCAAAAGAAATATCGGCCGCTGTTACATATCCACTAGGCGCTGATTTCTCATGCAGCACATATAACCCCGGTTTCAGCCCAGCAACTACATGAGGCTCACTGCCTGAAGTCCATTCCTGCAGCACTTCTCCCGACTCGCTTTGCAGCTGCAATACCGCTCCTGTTAGCTGCGACTTAGTTTGCGCATCCTTCTTTTCAAATTGGACGCGTGTTTCTACCGGCTTAATCTGAAATTTTCCTGATACCGTCTGCGCCAGCGGCGTTGAAGAAGCCACTATGGTTGTCTGACGCCGATCGGTATATCCGCTTTCCGACGTGGTGTCATAAGCAAAAATCGGCGTAGGCTGATATGCGCCCTCACTCAGTGTATTATAAGCGGTTATGGTGCAAGACACATGTTCGGGGTTAGATACCGTAAGCCGATTTCCTTCTACACGCAGCGAGACCGAAGGATCCGACGCTTCCCAGCGCATCCACGGCAAAGAAGCGTTTTCATCGGTTAATACCAGTGTGCTGCTATCCATTGTATACACCGGCGTATTGCCACTTTTTCCGGCAAAACTAGGCAGTAAATGAATTTTTTTAAGCTGCGACATCCACTCTTCATACCAGGATACCACGGAGCGTCCACCGGCGGGAGCCGTCTGATAATACCGCATTCCTTCCAGGCCCTGCGCCTTCCATCTGCTTCCAACCAGCTGATATTGCGCATCCATATCTCCCTCGACAATTTGCCAGATAATCAGCTGGGCCGCCAGATACCTTGTACCCAGTGCCGGATTTTGGCAAATCTGAGGGCCTGTACCTTGGGGCATGCCGCAAACTTTTAGCACCTGTCCCAGCATGGTAAAAATAACCCCCTGTTGAGGAATGGCTTCTGTTGTCAAAGCCCGGAGCCAGTCTTTTTCACCAATATGGCCGCTTACCTGTGCTCCTCCCGTGCTCACCAAGGGCACATTAGGCTCCACACAGTAGACTGCCTGACCTCTACTTAGCGAGGTATCGCTAGAATTTAGGTTGTCTCCAGACCACTGTGCTGTGTAATAAACCTGCGCATAAAGTCCGTTACTTCGAATAAATCCGCTGTCTGCCATAACGCCTACGCGCATATCCGCCGCTCCGGGGTTAAGCGCCAACGGCACTGTCGCCGCTTCTTCCGCTTTTTCCGTTTCCTCCGCTGCAACCGGCAACGACAGGGGGCCCATAAACACGCCTGCCAGCAATGCCAAAATGCACAACCATGTGATCCTTGTTTTCTTGTTTCCCATTTTTTGACCTTCTTCCTTTTTAAATTTTAAGAAAGATCATTCCTCAGCAGAAAAATCTCCCTCTATATATAACTATCGGAGAAATTTCGACAATGGATCACTCTTTTTGGAAAAAATATTTTTTTCGTTATATTTATATAAAATAGAACCGGTTTTAACTCTATTTTCAGAGTAATTACCGGTTCTACCTCGTATTTATCTATGAATAAATTCAACAAAAGATCCGTCTCGCAAACACGCGAAGCTCACGATCCGTCCCCCCAGCGCGGGCGCAACCACTCGCCGTCGATATAGTTTTCCTATCTTCTGCTTTGAAAACCAATTCTCAAAATCCGGAATGGATAACGCGTCAAAACAAATATGCTGCCATCCGTCCGGAAGGCGCGCCACCGAAGAACCTTCCATGGGCTCAATCAGCTCCAGTCGCATCGTCTGCGGCGCAGTGCTACCAAGAAATACAATCCGGTTCTGCTGCACCGTGTCCGCTATTATCTCGGTTTCCTGTTCAAATCCAAGCGCCATATACACAGAAAGCGACCGCTCTAAATGACGGGTAATTAACCCTATATGATGCACCGGTAAGCTTACCATATGCCCGCTCCTCTCTTATCTATTCACTATATCCATAAAACCGGCTTCAGCGTCCAGGTCTGCCTTACGGCATGCCGAACAATCTCAGGCGCTTCTAACGTGTCAGGAAAAATATCCCAGCCCTTAGCCCAATTATAGTCTGTGTTAACATGACGTGCCGGCAATAGCTTTGCCCTGCCAATCTGCAAATCGAGCAGCTCCCGGCTTTCTTTATTGTTGCTAATCGCCCGGGCAAGAGCCATAAATACATCGAGAGGATTTAACCGATTCTCGCCCACATAATATAAAACAGGAAGCTGCTTATAGCCCAATACCCTTTCCGATTGCTCTGCGACCGCACGAGCTAATTGCTGCAAAGTAACCGGCTGCACATAGTAAGAAGCAGATTCGCACTCGGGGCCATAGAAGCATTCAGGCGTAAGCTGCCTACCTAAAACGAAGCGCGAAAAGAGCGAAAGTATTTCCGAAGCACATAGCGAACGGTGTTCTGCTACGTCATAATCCGGCCCGCCGGAAACTCTGCCGGCTATCTCCAGAATATCACGCCTTGTAAGCGGAGACGGATCCGCTTTAACATAGCGCATCACCTGCCGCGCTGTAATATACTCAACCCCCGGCTTTTGCATCGTATACCGTAAAAAGCGGACCAGCAGCGCAACGCGGCGCTTCATTTCTTCTTTAGACCTAACTTTTGCGGGGCGCCACTGATTTCTAGGCGTATTACGCCCTTTGTTAAAATTCACGCCGTCCCAAAATTCAGTACAAGCAAACTCACAGGGATGGTAGTAAATGCTCACCAGTTGAAAAGCCTCCGCCCTCTCACAAAAAGAATCAAACTCTTTCTGTGCTGCTTCCAGGCCTCCGTCTACAAATTCTAGCCGCATTGTGCTCCACAGATGCGTTAGATTCAGCAAACTGCCATACCAAAAGGGTTTTTCTTCTATGGAAATCAAATCGTGACTATCTAAATATGTATGAATGCCCCATTTTTTCAAAACAGGAAAGGCCTGAGGCACCCACGACCCTCCGGGCTGCCCATAACAGGCCGGGAACTGCCCCGTAAGCGATTGCACGCTTTCAAAGCCTTTTTTCTCGTTTCGCTCCCATTCCTCGGCTCCCTTTGCAAACCCCATATCTTTCAAATATTCAAGCTGCGTCGGATGAATACTATGACTTTCTGTATGATATCCGATTTCATGATCTGCCAGCTTGGTTATAATATCGCTTCGTCCCCGCTGCTGCAGTACGCGAATTTTCTCTCCCACTATTTTTAGCGAACTGCGAATCCCCAGCTCGTGCATCATGTCCAGAAGCGCAAGCAGCGCGTCATCTGCTTCGGGAGTAATAAAGTCTTCTACATCGTACCAAAGGAGTACTTTTATATTTTTCATAGCCATTCTCCATTCCGTCCCTTTTACATTGAATCTCTATGACTCCTATTATACGAGGTATCCCATGGAAAAGAAAGAGGCACCTTTATTTTTCCTTTTGCCTATAACAGTTCTTTTCTAATCGGCTGGCCCCGCATTTTGCGTAAATTCCGTGAAATCTCAATAACTGGTTGTTCAACATTCTCTATTTTTATCGCAATGGTCATTCTCACTAACGTCTCAACCCATTCTATCTACTACTATGCCGCTTACCGAGCTGCTCGTGGCCATTTATGTTGAATATAAGATTACCGGTTACACAAAGCAGCTCTCGCATTCCCCCATGACCTAATTTTCTTATATACTCCAAGATCTGTGTGTACAAGGACGCAGGAATTTAGATCGAAAGATAGATTTCTGCCAATCTCTTGCATAGCCAATCATTATTTATGTTCCCGGATTTATTATCTCCCTGCCTGATGCCATCGAGAAACGACTGCATATCGGCTTTTAACTGCTCAGGCAGCTTTATTCTTTCATTGGGAGATAGCAACATCAGCAGACGGTAAA
>CALWPV010000081.1 GCA_944383515.1 uncultured Clostridia bacterium | reverse complement strand
TCCCATTTATATCACCTCAAAAATCCAATAGATAAGCCCTACCAGGGAAGACGCCAGCGTTCCATACACTAAAACCGGCCCGGCAATGGAAAACATTTTTGCGCCAAGGCCTAAAATGAATCCCTCTTTCTTATATTCAATGGCCGAGGCAACGATTCCGTTGGCAAAACCGGTAATCGGAATAATCGATCCGGCGCCGGCAAAATGCCCCAAATTGTCGTACCAGCCAATGCCCGTCACAAATGCGCCTAAAAAAATGAGTGAAATGCTTGTCCAGTTGCTTGCCATTGTCTCGTCCATGCCGTCTAACGTAAGCACAAACTCTCGAATACACTGTCCTAGCACACAGATGAAACCGCCAACGAGAAATGCCTTAATACAACCTACCCACAAACTCGTTTGGGGAGAGATTGCTTCCACCCACATTTGATATTCTTGTTTCTGTACTTTCATTTCTTGATTCGCTCCTTACTTTCAAATCACCGGAGTCACTCGTGATTTCCTTTTCTCAAAACACCAAAAAACCTGGAATAAAATAATAGATCAGCACGCCTACCGTTTTCCCCAGTCCCAGGATCAACAAAAGCCACGGCAAATCTTTCGCAAGTTTGGCGCGCCGACATAAAATCGGTATCACATCCAGTACCTCGGCAATGGCCACACATAAGCACCCAACAAACATGCCATACCCCAGCCCCACAATAAGCTCCAGCCAGAATGCTCCCGTAAGCAAGCGGTCGCCCAGCATGGTCAAACCCGCCAGCACACCGCCGGCGCTAATCACCGTTTCATAAAGCAAAATATACCGTGCCGTCTTAGTATGCTGCACTAACCTGGGAATAATCCCAATGACCACTAAAAAAGCAAAAATACCGCCGGCAACGACAACGCCGGCAATCATGCCAATAAGAATTTGAAGTACAGTTATCATGATCCTTGCTGCTCCTCCAGCTCATCGATCACCGCGTCGTCTACTTCTTTCTTATACTGCACAAACTGTACCTGTACCGGTGTCGGATCGTCCGTTAGCTTCTTCTTACCAAAATGATTAAAAAAGCAGCTGATACCCAGAAAAATGCCCGCCGCATACGACACAATCAGCAGCACCGGCCGCTCCGTTTCTTCCCCTGTCAGCAGCGTATGCACATTGCATAAAATGGCCGGAATCGATGCCTCGTTATGAAACGTCATCAGCGTTAGCGCTGACCCTACCAGCAGCACCAAGCACACCACCAATACCTTAGCCAGCTCTACGCCCTTTTTTACCGGCTTCTTCTGCGGCGTATACATAACCAGAGTATCGGTTTCCCCTGCCAAAACCGGCGTCACATGCGGGTTCTTCTGACGTACCGCCTTCGCAATATCCAAAAAACTCGTATACAGCCTCATTTCCTGATTTCCCTTAATGCGGAGCACCACCACCCCAAGCATTTCCTCCACCAACTGCGGATCTCCCTCCAGCTGTGCCAAATCCTTCACGCGAATTTCAGTTCCGCCTATCACCTTGGCCTGCTTCGCTGGCTTCACATATAAAATTTTTTCCATATCCGCTCCGCCTCCTTGTTGAATTACTCTTCAGTTTGCCACCAAACATCCAAAAATATACAGCGCGCGCGGCGCGCAATTTGTCGAAGTTTTTTCCTTGAAAAAGCGCCTCGGTCGCGGTACAATATTTCCATATTTTGGTATTTATTGACAAGGGAGCGCCAGGCCAGAGCAAACAGCACCGTCTATTTGCGGCCCGCGGCCGCTGCCTGGCAGAAGGGAGTTTTTACATGGATGTCAAATGCCGAAAGATAGGACGCTGTCTGGTGGTGACGCTTTCGGGGGAGATGGATCACCATAGCGCTAGCGCGGCGCGCCGGCAAATCGATGGCGCATTTCATGCCGAGGGGGCGCAGCATATTATTTTTGATTGCCATCCACTGGCGTTTATGGATAGCGCTGGGCTGGGGCTCGTGATGGGCCGGTATCGCACGGCCGCTTCGCTGGGCGGCAAGGTGGCGCTGGCATGCGTTTCGCGCCAGCTGGATCGTATTTTTACTATGGCGGGCATATACCGCATTGTTCAAAAAGCGCCCAGCGTAGAAGCTGCTGTTCAACTTTTGGAAGGAGGTCATGCCTGAGATGCACGCGACGCAGAATCTGTCTGATTTTATAGAGGCTACCTTTAGCAGCCGTTCGGAAAACGAAGCCCTGGCCCGTGTGATTGTTTCGGCATTTGCGGCCCGCCTAGATCCTACGCTGGAAGAACTGGACGACGTACGTACCGCTGTTTCCGAAGCCGTAACGAATGCCATTGTCCACGGCTACCGTGGTGGTCTTGGCCAGGTGCATATGCGCTGTGAACTTCAGCAGCGTACCTTAACGATTGCGGTGGAGGACGAAGGTGTGGGCATTGCCGATGTTGAACAGGCTATGCAGCCTCTCTATACCAGCCGTCCCGAGGAAGAGCGTTCGGGCATGGGCTTTACCATGATGCAGGCTTTTATGGACAAGTTGTCGGTCGAATCGAAGCCGGGATGCGGCACAAAGGTGGTGATGTGCAAATCCTTTCGCGTCCCCCAAGATGACGCTACAAACCCGGAGCCTGATTCTTCAGGCCAAACAGGGGGACACGAAGAGCCGTGATGCGCTGCTGGCGCATAACACCGGCCTCATTTGGACCGCTGTGCGGCGTATCAACCGCCGCGGCTACGACGCGCAGGATCTGTTTCAGGTGGGCGCCATTGGGCTTTTGAAGGCGATTGAACGATTTGACGTAAGTTTGGGAACCACGTTTTCTACCTACGCGCTTCCTCTTATTTTAGGGGAACTCAAGCGGTTTTTGCGCGACGACGGCTTAATTAAGGTCAGTCGTACGCTGAAAGAGCAGGCTGCTTGTATACGACGGGCACAAAGAGAGCTGGATCAAACGCTGGGCCGCTCTCCTACACTGAAAGAGCTATCACAGCGCACTGGCATTCCGGCGCCGGAAGTTTCCGCCGCTTTGGCGGCGCCCCTATCTTCCGGCGAAAATACACTTTCGTTAGAAGCGCCCATTCCTACCGGCCAGGCCGGCAAAACGCTTACGCTGCAAGAGAGCCTGCCCGATCCGGGCCCGGGAGAACAGGAACGCGTGGAACACATGGCACTGCAAGAATCCCTCGGCCATCTACCGGAGGAGGAACGGGCTCTCATTCTTCTTCGATACTTTGAAAACAAAACGCAAACCGAAGTGGGCAGGCTTCTTGGTATGTCCCAGGTACAGATTTCACGGTTAGAAAAAAAGGTATTAAAAAAACTGCGCCAGGATCTGACGCAGGAATAAGGGTACGGCAGCTTTGCCGTACTTTTTATTTTTTTAGGTTTGGGGAGAATGCTGATACCCGCTCATAGATTTCCATAAGTTTCTTAGCCATATCACGAAACCAAAAAGAGTTGAGCATAAGACACTCTTTTTTACTGTTCTTTTTCCTTTTATAAGAATACACTAATCCTGCTTCTTTCATAATCCTTAAATGATGCGTAATACTTGAGTTTGCCAGTTGTAGAGTATTCGCCAAAGAAGCATTGGTAACTTCTTCCCCCGTTAACAGTTCTTTTACAATTTTAAGCCGCGTCTCATCCGATATAGCTGGCAGATACTTCATGAGAACCGTTAAAATCGGCGGCGCATACCACCAATTAACGCCCAAAACCCAAAAATGGTTGTTATGATTCTTGAAATAAAAATTTTCATTTTCAAAAATACATGAAAACGTAATCCATGCTGAATCCATATCACTTAAACTCACTTTACTCACATTAAATAAATGTTGTAATTGATCCTGTGGGAGATTAATTTGTTGATCAACCTGTTTTTCTATACCTTGAATTTCTTCTATGATACAATATGCTTCAGCAAGAGACTCTTTTAATAAAGAAATATATGACTGTGGTTCAATCATAAAGCCAAGTAATTCTACTTGAATATCGGAAGGCAGATAAGGATTGTTTTGCAAAATATAATCTCGATACTGTGCTTCATCTACCATAGAAATATCATCTATATGTAAATAGTATCGATAAATACTACGTATAAAAGCAGATTCATTCAAACGACTCCGCAAATTATCTAAACTAACTGGTCCGTTGGAATGAGACCAAATTTCATTATAAAAATTCCAAAGAGCCGAAAAAGACTCCTGTGTTGGTTTATAACAAAACAACTTCACTTTGGCTCGCGATCCAGACCAATCTTCTTGTAAAAAACATTTGCATTTTTGCAAAATCTCTTCCTTGTGTAGAAAAAAATCTACCTTAACTTTTGAGGTATTACATTTATACGCTAACAATGCAATGGCATCCAAGATCATCCCCGGTTCCGAAACATATTGAATTGATCTCATTTCCATCCCTTCTTTCATAAATCTCATTTTCATCGTTTTTATATTAACATATTTTATTAAAAATGTAAATATGATTTGTTGCTTTTTCCAAATTAAAATAATTATTTTCATTTTTCTTTTAGTTTTTTAGCAAAAAAAGAAAGAGCATGATATAAAAAAACTTGCTCTCTCTTTTTAGTCCCCCAATCACAACTTATTTTAACTACTGCTGGTATGCCTCTAGCTGGCGCTCTACTTCTTCCTTTATCTCCTGCAAGCCATTCTCGTACAGCTGATCAACAAAAGACTCTATATACTCTTCATAGTGCTCCCAGCTGCTTATTGTCCTCTCTAGCTCTATAAATGGGTTTACCTTCAGCCCCTCTTTCTCCATGCACTCCGCCAATAACGCTTCTATCGTTTCTGCTACCGGCTCTTCATTCAGTACAAAGCCCGGCGCCGGTATTTCACGCAACCTCTCATAGCTCTCCCTCTGTTTCCTTATATTCTCTTCCAATGGCTCGTCTGTAAAATACATGCCTCCCCCATTGTCTTTCGCTCCCGCGTACGGACTTAAATGACAAAGAGGAAGACCTCCTTCGTCCTTTAACCCCTCCTGTACCTTACCCGCCAGCTCTACGTCGCTGGCCAGCGCATTCAAAAACCGATACACTACTTCCAGTTTTTCACTGCTTTTTAGTACTAAAAGCTGATACATATCCCGCTCTCCGGAGAAATACCGTTCCATCCACTGCGGATACGCATATCCCGTATCCTTCAATGGATATAATTGTTCCCCTTCGTACAGCTCCTCTTCTTCCGCTCCATAAAAACAGCCTTGGGTAATATATTTTTTGTTATTACTCTCGGTTTCTCCAAAACGCTCCTCATATTCCGGAAGGGTGTAACAGTGTACATAGCCTTTCTCTACCAATCCCTTCCACTCGGCAAATATCTCTTCACATTCTTCACTCTCAAAAATACACTGCACCCCTAGCTCCGGATTGGCATACGAAATACCCAGGTAGGGGCCTACCATTTGAAAATGATCCTGCCAACCCGTCCACCTCATGTCTGACAGCGGCAATACCATAAACGGCTTCCCTTCATTGGCTTCCGATACCTCTTCAAAAAAAGGCGACCATTCTTCTAGCGTTTTTCCGCTCATTCCTTCCGGCGCCTCTATGCCTAGGCTCTCTAAACCAGGAAACTCTCTATCTTGTTCTTTTTCATACAGTCGCAGACTTGTTCTTATGGGCGGCTGATACCGTACGGTATTGTATATATGCTCATTCACCAGCAGCGTTTGCCAATAGCCTTGCGGCATGCTTTCATACAGTGGTTTTAAAGCCCCGTTTTCCAGCTCGCCTTTTAAATCCACGAAATAACTATCCATTTCTTCTAAAGTAAAGTCAAAACTCATACTACACAGCATGTCATACTGCGCAAAAACACTGGCCCTTTCTTCTTCCCCCGGCTCAGAGAGCACTTCTAGTTCTATAGTATAGGGCTGCTCTTCCTCTTCGAGAATCGCGTTGAGCTGTTCTGTCTTCTCTTCCAGGATATTTTCCACATTTTTTATATGCGCAGCATCGGTTTGCTCTCCCATTACAATGCCAAGGGAAAAGCGGCTGTTTTCGTCTACTTTTCCGCAAGAGCAGAGCGCCCCCGGCAAACCAAGTATTAACATAAAGGAAACGACCAATGGTAATATACGCTTTTTCATGAGGTACACCCCTTTCAACACTTCTATTCCATAACCATAATTAACTTTTACTTTTCTAACATTCTCATTCTTTTCACGATCACTTGCTATGTTAGTTTCTTGTACATCTATCGCCTCCATTCGTAAATCACAGAGAATAGGTCTTCAATGGCTGAACATATATCTTTTAATTAAATTATATCATGTCTTCAAATTAAAGACAACCATTTTTTATACTTTCAATCATAATTTAACTATACCCAAAAGTGAACGATCAAGAAGCCAAAAAATCCGCAGATTTACTCAATCTGCAGACTTTTCTTCTTGTCCAGCTCAGTGCTGCCTTCTTGTTGTCCGCATTGTACTTTCTACTTGCAATCAATCCGGCTAACTATGATATGTTTATCACTGCATCCAGACACAGTTCAAGCGCATAGGCAAACGAATCGTCTCCCCAGCTGCGTTCGTCGTAGTTTTCAACATCGGCCAGCGTATCTGCAGTAAACAAGATGCAACCCCATACAACCTTCCGAAGGGCCGCACATGCGGCAAGAGCAGCGCATTCCATTTCCACTACTTCGCAGCCTTCTTGTTTTCTGTATGCCACCTTTTCTTTTGTCTCACGGTAGAAGCCGTCCGTTGTCCAAGTTATTACCTCGCGATATTCAAGCGCGTGTTCGGTAATCGTCTTTTCTATTGCTTTCATGGCCGTAGGATTAATCTCTACAAAACGCGATGGCTTCATATAATGATACGACGTGCCTTCGTCTCGCAGTGCTTTGTACGGAATAAGAAATACGTTTTCTTCCCAAGCAGCGAGTGCTCCGCAACTTCCACCACTAATAATTTCTTCTACACCATATCCGATTAACCAATCCATCAACTGAGCCGCAGGTGCGGCTCCAACAGGCGCTTGGCACAAGCACACGTCTTCTCCCTTGTGCTTGACAACATAAACCGGATAGTCTTTTGTTGCTGACCGAAACTCACCGACCCGAACAGCATTGTGTTTTTTTGCATATTCGTCAATATGCTCTTCCAAAAAGGCGAAAACAGCCTTCTTTGGTAAGTTTAGATCCAGATTTTCGTGGTTAGGCATAATGACAGCCGATGGATCTGTATCAAATTCCAAAATAGGTATTTCGTTTTTAATTATCATATCTCATTCTCCTCATAAATTCAGTTTATAGTTTCTTAGTTTCCAGCACTAATCTCATCGGGTGGACTCCGCTTGCTATACAAATGGTAGAACACATTAGCATATCGGCCGGTGCTCGTGCTGGTTGCAAGAATACGCATGCCGGACAGGTAATGTTTTTTGAGCACTTCTATTTCTTCCATGTTCTATCTCCTAAAAAAATATAAAAAAAACGGTGCAAATCGAATTTTCTTCGACTTGCACCGTCTATATCCGAATACTATATAATCCTACGTTGGACTATACCGGAATTGGGGTACGACAATACAAGCCCGACGAATTATTGACGTCGCGCCCGTTAGCATTATTATTGTTAAGAACAAAAATTATCACTGCCATTGCCATACTCCTTTCAACAAAATATTTTATAAAAAATAGCATGAAATAAATTACTTGTCAATATCAAACCAGAAAATTATTGTCGCAGAAGCTAAACCTTATTCAAATCTATAATTGTCTCCTTAGGTAAAAAACTCCGGCACAATGAGAAATCTGTTCAAATATCATTTGAGGGAAATGTTTTTTCATTTCATCAAAAATGAAATATATCTCCTCGTCATCCCATTCATCACCCACCTGCATTTTACACTCTTCCATATCCTTTCGAGTTGCGAAAGCAACATCTCCAATATAAATACATCCATCCTCCTTCAATAAACCCATTAGCATATTAAGAAAATCCACTTTCTGCTTATCCGTAAGGTGATGCAATGAATATGTAGCAATAATGGAATCGTATTTATTTTGTTTTAGTTCATTTGCCAATCCTACTGAAAAATCTCCCTGAAATAATTGAGCATCAGGCATTTTTTCATAAGCAAGTTCTATCATTCTGCTTGAAAAATCTTGTCCATAGATCTCACATCCATTTTCATAAAGTTTAGATGTAAGTGTTCCTGTTCCAAAACCAATATCTAACACCACTTTGCCCCAGTGAGATAATACACTACCATATATTTTATTTAATACATTTTTATATCCTGCAAATGGATATGTTTCATCTTCATCAGACAGTCCGACACTTTTATCATAATCATCTGCCCATAAGTCAAATCCTTTATTATTTAACATATATCCCTCCAAATAAAGTCGGCTTTACTAAAATTTATTTTATACTACACATAATAGCGATCACGTGCAGATTGTCAATCTCAAATTTTGTTTTTAATTCTTATACTTGCCTCTACGTGCATAATCCAATGTCTTGAAAACGGCATTTGAATCAGCCCGCGAATATCTTTGCCACACCAGTAATCAATTAACCAAAATGCATTTTCGTCTTCGCTAACCACATGTAATGATTGTAAAAGTTCTTTTTTATCTTCCGTTATCTTATTTTTCATTTCGTCAAAAGACAAATTTTGTATGATATTTTCAGTACTTGCTTTGACTTCCTCCATATATAAATACAGCTCTTTCAAATTTAATAGTTTGGAAAAATCTGCAATCTGCTTCTTTACAAGTTCATTCCCTGTTGTAATAAGGGGAGCATGGATACGCTCTTGGTAGTTATTTTTAAAGAAAATTTGTTCGTCTTCATGGATCAACGTATGGGCCACAATATCTTCCATGCGAAAAATATGCCATAGAGAATAAGCAATCGTCTTACAATGATAACCATGTGCGTTTATAAAAGGAATGGCGTTAAAATCTTCCCTACTCAATTCACTCTTAAAAGAAACAATCGTATTCATTAACTGATTGCGTAAACCAAATAAAGTTTTAATTCCTGCTTGAAAGGTGTCTATTTGTGGCGCTTCGGCACAAATAGCCGTGTAAATGGTTACCGCTTACAAATGGGCACACAGATATCCATTTGCTGTGCAGGCCCATGATCCTGCTCGTCGTAGTATTCATATGCCTGTCTCCGGGTGTCGTATTCATATTGCGATTCGGGAAGCCAGCATTCTAAAATCTCTCTCCAAGTATCTCGAATCGATTGTACATAGTTGTCCTCTTCCGCCCACGGCGTTGAAAAAATCGCATACAGCCCGCCGCCGACCGTACAGGAATAGGTGCCCGGCATGGTATGCCCATTTGCTCCATAAAAATACGCCGAAAATGATCTGGCGAATAATGAGCAATGTTTGCCAGTTCCTCTATTGTATACTCGCGCATACTTAAAGGCGCTTTTCCCATTTAGGCATTATAGTCAAAAAGGCTGCCCGAAGGTTTCTGAGCCTTCTGACAGCCTTTTTACAAATTTAGCAGGTTGCGCCGCCTTTCAAATGGCGCTGCGCCGCCAGGTTTTCTTCTTTTCGCTGCAGCAAGTCGTTACTCATGAGCTGCTGCTGCACATTTTCAAATCCAAGGCGGTCAATGGTATCGGAGAAACGCTCGCCCGTAATGCCTTGCTCACGGAACAGCAAAATCGCCTTTTCGATTACATCCATAACCTCTTCCTCGCTGGTAAAAATATGCTCCAGCGCGCGTCCCTGCGCCACGCGTTTGCCCCAGCGCCCACCAATACAAATCTTATAGCCGCCGGTATATTGCTCTATCGCATGGAACGGACATTTACCCAGGCAGCGGCCGCAATGATTACATGCCGCCGGATCAATGACTACCTTCCCGTCTTCCACTTTGGCAACATGAATCGGGCAGGCGTTTTGCACCTGACACACTTTACAGCCACGGCATTTATCAAGATCAATCTGCGGCACGCGCTGTCCAATCACACCTAAGTCGTTTAAGTCCGGTTTCACACAGTTATTCGGGCAGCCACCCACGGCAATTTTAAACTTATGCGGCAGCTTCACACCGGCGTAGCCGTGATAGAACCGTTCGTGAATCTTCTCAGACAAGCCGAAGGTGTCAATGAGGCCATACTGACATGTGGTGCCTTTGCAGGACACGACGGGGCGTACTTTAGAACCGGTACCGCCTGTTTCCAGCCCAAACTGGGCCAAATAGCTGCGCAGCGGCTCAATATTCGCATAGGGTACTTTTTGAATTTCAATAGTCAAACGAGACGTCATGGCAATCTCGCCAGAACCAAACCGCTCGGCCGCTTCTACAATCGCTTTGGTTTCTTCTGCCGTAATCTTACCATTACGCGTAATCACGCGGCCGTTAAAGCAGTCCTTCGTATTCTTATCCTGTAAAAAGCCAAGCGCTTTTACGCGGGTAATGTCTTCCGGCGATACAGAAGACGTAATGCCCGGCCCCTTTACGTCGTTTACGGCCAGGCCGCCTTCCAAAACCACCGTATGGGTGTAACCAAAGGAGCGCAAGCGATTTTGCGCCAAATACGCGCCGCGTCCACGATTACATACAAGCAGCAGTTTGGCGTCTTTATCCAGTTCGGCTACCGGCCCATTGAGCGTAGCCACCGAAAGGCGCGGCGCGCCTACAATGCCATTCACGGTATCGACATCGACCACCGTATACCCTTCGGCTCTGCCCGCACGGTATTCGGCCGGCGTCATGCTCACGAGATCGCCTTGCAGCTTATTCTCCAAAATATACACGGCCTGCACCAGCGGATGAATCGCGGTGGAAAACGGCGGCGCATAGGCCAGATCCATATTGTCGAAGTCTTCTAAGCGGGCGCCCAATGAAATCGCGGTTACCGCCACGTCAATCATTTTATCGACGGCACCGGAGCCAAGCACTTGCGCGCCCAGCAGCTTATGCGACTCGCGGTCAGCCACTAATTTTACAATAAAATTCGAAGCGTCAGGGTAGTAATGCGCTTTATCATTTACCACGCTCACAGCGGAAATGACGGCATACCCAGCCTCGCCGGCCTGCTTCTCGCTAAGACCGGTGCGCCCAACATTCAAATCGGGAATTTTAACAATGCCGGTTCCGAGAACGCCGGGATAGGATTTGTTTTGGCCTGCCAGCACCTGTGCCAGCGTGCGGCCTTCGTAATTGGCCGAAGACCCCATGGCCGACCACTGCGGCGCGCCGGTCATACGGTTTTTCACCAGCACGCAGTCTCCGGCGGCATACACATGAGGAAGGCTAGTGCGCAGCTCGCTATCGACTACTACCAAACCCTTTTCCATATGCAGTCCGCTGCTTTGTAAAAAGGCGGTATTGGGACGCACGCCCACAGCCATAACAACCAGATCGGCGGGCAGCGTACCGGCGCTGGTTTTCACTGCCGTAACGCGCTCTTCCCCTTCCAGCTGTTCCAGCTTGGTAGCGGTCAGCACGTTGATGCCTTTCTTTTGTAAATGTTTTTGCACGTAAGCGGCCAGCTCTTCATCGAGCGCTTCCGGAAGAATCTGACCCGCCATATCCAGCAGCGTCACAGTCAGGCCCTGAGCCTGCAGGTTTTCGGCCGCCTCCAGGCCAATCATGCCGGCGCCGACCACAACGGCTTTTTTCACGCTATGCGTGCTGTCTTGCACATAGGAGCGCATAGCGGTTGCATCGTCGGGGGTGCGCATTTTGAAAACGCCGGGCAGCTTTACGCCAGGCAGCGGCGGAACCACGGCCGAGGCTCCTACGGCAATCACGCAGGCGTCGTAGGCGTAGGTTTCTTGTTCGCCGGTTTCTAGGTTGGTAGCGGTTACGGTTTGCGCCTGCGCATTAAGCGCCACAGCCTCCCGGCCGGTCAGTACGGTAGCTCCGGTCAGCGCGGCAAATCGCGCCGGCGTATTCACAATGAGATCGCTGCGCTCTGCAATGGCGCCGCCCACATAATAGGGCAGTCCGCAGCCAGCGTAAGAAATATCACGATCCTTGGTAATGAGGGTAACCTCGGCGCTGCGATCCAGGCGTTTAAACTTGGCTGCCACCTTGGTTCCGGCAGCTACGCCGCCAATAATAAGTAGTTTCATAGACTTTCCTCCTTCTTTAGTGATTTTTAGATTCTCTATGTTACATTTGCTTTCGCACAATTTGGTATTCGTCTCCCGGCTGAAAAAACGGACAGTGCTGCATCCGGCCGCGGAGAAATAGCTCCATCTCGTCCTGATCTAAATCCATACTGCAGGTGTAGCAGTCGTACAGATCGTCATACTCATAATACAGGCACTGCTCACATCGATCCATGGAGCGCCCCCTCCCGAATGGCTTCGGCCGCTGCCTCCGGGGTAAGATCCGATACGTCCAGCAGTGCCGTGTGCAGCTTTTGGTACAGAGGTAGGCGTGCTATGCTGCGGACAATAACCTCTTCTTTTCGGGCGCCACGCGCTACGTCGCACCGCAGCCTTGCTTCCAGCGCCCGCGGCGTGCATACTAGCGAAATGCAGTGCAGCGCTGCCGCGTCCAGATCTCCCTGCCGGCGCAGCCGGTCCAATAGGGTATCGATAATGCTTTGCTCATGCATAACCCAGCAAAAAATCACATGCTCATACGCTGAGCAGCGAAGAAAATTATGGAGAAGATATGTTATATTATCTAGCACCATGGATTTGGTTTCTTCGGTAACCTGAAACGGATGCGCGTCCCAGCACCAATCGCCGTCCAGAAAAACACTGCGATCCAGTTTTTCTTTTAAGAGCTGACAGGTGTGGGTTTTTCCTACGCCCATGGTACCACCAATTAAATACAGATGTTTCATTTATGATACGGCTCCTTCATTTGAATACGAAATGCGCGGTAAATTTGTTCTAATACAATGACGCGCATGAGCTGGTGGGGAAACGTCATTTTAGAAAAGCTCAGGGCCCACTGAGCCCGGCGGCGCACCGCCTCGCTCAGTCCCAGCGAACCGCCGATCACAAAACAGAGGTGGCTTTGGCCTGCAATCGCCAGCTTTTCCAATCGTTTAGAAAACGCGACCGAATCCACCATGTCCCCTTCAATTTCCAGCGTAATTACATACGCGTCCGGTGGAATACGCCTTAGCAAGCGCTGCCCTTCTTTTTCTTTTATTCCCTCTTCCTGCGCCGCGCTGGCCTGATCGGGCGTTTTCTCATCGGCCGCTTCAATAATCTCCAGCTTACAATAGCGACTCAGGCGTTTACTGTATTCCTGTACCGCGTCGCGTAAATATTTTTCTTTCATTTTGCCTACACAGGCTACTGTCACTTTCATGCCGTCTTCATCTCCGGTTAAAAAGAAAGGCATCTTGGTACTCAAAGCTGCCAAGATGCCGGTTAGACATACTTATCCCGCCTGCGGCGGTGTATACAGCATAGGCCCGTCGTCGGTAATCCGATCGATGCAGGCGCCTAAACTGGTCAGTTTTTCTACCATACCTTCATATCCGCGGTCGATATACTGCACATTGGTAATTGTGGTACTGCCTTCTGCGGCCAGCCCGGCCAGCACCATAGCGGCCCCTGCCCGTAGGTCCGTAGCCTGCACTTCGGTTCCCTGCAGCTGGTCCACGCCTTCCACAATGGCAATATGCCCCTCCACATCGATATTCGCGCCCAGTTTTCTTAATTGTTCCACATACCGAAACCGATTATCCCAGACGCTCTCATTAACCATGCTAGTTCCAGAAATCAGCGAAAGCAGCACCAGAATCTGCGGCTGCATATCGGTGGGGAAGCCGGGATACGGCATGGTTTTTACTTTTGTAGGTTTTAAATGCTCGCTTCCAATGACATGGATACAATCGTCTTTTTCTACCACGCTGACGCCGATTTCGCGCAGCTTAGCAGAAACCGATTCCATATGCCGCGGAATCACATTCTTTATTTTTACGTCGCCGCCGGTAATTGCGCTCGCCATCATATACGTGCCTGCCTCAATCTGGTCGGGAATAATGGCATATTCCGATCCGTGCAGCTTTTGCACGCCGCGAATGCGAATAGCGTCGGTTCCCGCTCCTTTGACGTCGGCTCCCATACTGTTCAAGAAATTCGCGGTATCGACCACATGCGGCTCCTTTGCCGCGTTTTCAATAACCGTTGTTCCCTTCGCCAATACCGCAGCCAGCATAATATTAATCGTCGCCCCTACGCTGGCAAAATCTAAGAAAATATTCGTGCCTACCAGCTCACGCGCTTTCATTTCAATAATAGCCTTGGTGCTGACCTCAGCCCCCAACGCTTCAAACCCTTTGACATGAAGATCTATGGGACGGACTCCAAAATCACAGCCGCCGGGAAAAGCTACCCGCGCATGCTTAAACCGCCCTAATAAAACTCCCAAGAAATAGTAAGAGGCCCGCATTTTGCGAACAGCCTCTGAACTCGCACAATCATTACACATATGCCGGCTATCAATCCGCAGCGTATGCGCGTCTAGCCGGTCTACTTTAACCTGCATCTCCCGCATGATCTCAACCAAATTGGTGATATCTGCGATGTCCGGTACATTTTCTAATATTACAATATCGTTGGCCAAAAGCGCCGCCGGCACAATCGCCACGGCTGCGTTTTTAGAACCGCTGATCGTAACCTCGCCCCGTAGCGGTTTCTGACCGTGAATCACAATCTTTTCCAAATTTGCCACCTCAATCGATTCGCATGTCTAAATCCAAGTAATTATAGCATACTCACAGAATAAATCAACCCTTAAATTTACGATTCAGTTAGTCTGCACACCATCTTCGGCCAAAGAAATGCAGTTCATTGGGTACCACGCACCATTGCTCAGCACTACGGTGAGCGACGGTATCCCCCGCTGCGTCTCGCCGTCGGTCTCAAGCTCATACCCGCGCAAGATTTCTTTCACAGCCAGTCCCTCCTCGTTTGCCTCTGCCTGCATCGTTTTTAACAGCGCATACAGAATTTCGTCGGCCGGGGTTAAATGGTATTCCTCTTTTGTTTCTCCTTTCACTTCCCAGCAAGTAATTTTGGCCTTGGCCACACCGTCTGGCGTAACCCATACCTGCACCTGATTAAACGAATACAGCCGGTCCTCTTGGCGCTGGTAAAACAAAAAGTAAAACCCCTCGCGCTGCCGCTCGCTCTCCACCTTATAAATCTGCTCTCCCAGCCACTGCTGCGCGAAGGCCGCTGCCGCCGGTAATAACGCCAGCTCCTCTTCCTCTTCACTCAGCTGCGCCTCGCCCTGTCCGGCGCCGTTATCACGCGTCAGACTGCGCTGCCAGCTGTCCCCAATGGCAGGCGAGCTGTCCGTATACGTCATGGTATGCGTCTTTCTGTCAATCATAATCTGAATGTTCTCAGAACTATATTGCACCTGCGTACCATAAATATACGACTTATCAAACGAATCCCCTAAAAATTCTTCCGCCATGCTGTCCAGGTCTGCCTCCGCAAGCTCTAAAAACGCCGCCGGCCGGTTATCCCGATCAATCTCGGCCTCCAAAGGGATCCCTGCCTGCGCATAAATTTGACGAATTTGATCGACGCGCTCTTCGGGAATCCAGTCTCTCACGCTCCGCTGATATAGCCCGTATCCAAACAGCCCTATATTTAATAGAACGAGAATCGCTAAAATAACGATCATCATTTTTCGTTCATTCATCGATACTCTCCATTCTTAGTTAGCCGCAAGTAAGGCCCGGCCTTCCTCTGTTTGCGCCTCCCATTGCAGCACCATTTGTTTACCGGCCGTATAATAGACTAGCTGCGGCGCTTCCCGTAGGCTCCACTTTTTCTTTGTTAGCTGATTCGCGGCATCCAGCCATGTACTGCGCAGCTGATACTCATCCCCCTCCTGCAAGGTAATATCCAGCGCGTAGCGCTCATATCGACGCACCTTACTTCCTTCAATCGTAATCTGGATCACGTCATCCATAGCCCAGTTTGTCATCTTGCTCTGCTGCATTCGATAGGGAATCCCACCAATGGTATAAGAAAATACAAATTCATATCGTCCCTGCGCCGCGTCATATCCCGCCAGGCGCACGCCCAGCTCTTCCGTGCCGAGACGCTCTAAATCTCTATTTAAAAAACTATATGCCAGCTGATACGCTTCTTTCATAGAAACCGCTTCTTTTTCCTCGTCGGTTAAAGTTTCTACGTATTGCACATGGCCTTCCCGATCGATCCGCACCGTGATTTTCTCATTGGAAAACAGGCAAAAATCCTCACCTTCTTTTACCGTAACCGTTTCCGGATATTCAAAAAACGAAATGGCGTAGTCATACATCGCGTCTTCTTCTAAAAATGCTGAAACCGCGGTTACACTAGACGCCGTCGCGTGCTGGCTCAGCTCGGGACGAAAAGAAGCCGACTCAAACTCATACGGCCACACGCTGGCCAGCGCCACATAGTCTACCGGCAGCGCCGTACCGATGGGCAGCATTTGCTGTAAAAGCTCCTGATTTTGCACAGCGTCATAGCTTCCGGCTTCTGTTTTCCAGCACCGTCCGTCTTCTCCCAGCCAATACACCCGCATACTTTCTTGCTGCGACGAGGCCGGCACCACCCATACCTGAGTCCAGCTTCCTTCGGGCAGTCCCTCGCTGGTCTCCAGCTGGGCGGCAATCAGATCGCTTTCAATTGTGAAGTCATACAGCAGAACCACCGTCGCCTGCTGCCAAGGAAGTTCCTGTTCCGAAACCGCCTCGCTACCGGCCGCGCCGCTTTGCGCAGCGTTTTGTATCACCTGCTCTATCACCGCGTAGCATGGCGCAAACAGAATATCAAATGCCTCGTCCGAAGGCTGCAGCCGGCTATACAATGCCTCGCCGCCCATAGTCAGCATTATTTCGGCAGGGCGCAGCAAATTCGCGCTCTCGTCGCGCAGCGCCTGCTCCGTGTCTGTCTGCTCATTTTGCGCCATGGGCGCGTCCCAAAAGATTACTGTCAGCTGATAAAACGCCAGCAATAGTAAGGCAATCGCCGCGCCTACAAACCACCAGGTTGTCTCCCAGGGCCTTGCGCTTTTCTTCATGACTTCGCGTCCTCCAGCAGCTCATAAACATTGAGATAATACGTTTGTAAGTCCTGCACCAGCTGTTTGCGGTACCGGTTGTAAACATAAATATCTCGCTCCGATCCCACGGTCACCGAAACATACTGGCGCCCCAACACCGGCAGCGATACCGTAAGCATATAGAGTCCGCTTTCTCCCACGGTGTCATTGCGCTGATAAAGCAGCGTTTGTCTCCCTTTATCGTCGTAAGTGTAGACGCGGCAGGCGATTTCCATTCCCGGCTCCGCCTTTCCGGTAATCACCGTTTGATTTTCTAATGTATCTTTCTGAGGCGCCTCTTCTTCGGCTCTTGTCTGCGCCTTAACGGCCATCAGCCGGCTTTCTGCGCCGGCCTGCGTCAAAACCAGTAAACAAACGGCTACTAACGCTAGACTTCGTAATCCTTTCCGCAAATCACCGCCTCCTTACTCTTTTATTTTAGGAAAGGCCAGCCAGAAGCGACTGCCTTTTCCCAGCTCGCTCTCTACCCAGATGCGTCCGCCGTGCAGCTCCATAATCTCTCTGGCAATGGCAAGCCCCAAGCCGGTGCCTCCCATTTGGCGCGATCTGGCTTTATCCACGCGGTAAAACCGCTCAAAAATCCGCTCCTGATCTTCTTTGCTAATGCCCATACCGGTGTCGCTAATCACAACCTGAACCTGATCGCCTTGCCGGTACAAACCCGCTTCTACGCGCGCGCCCGTCGGACTGTACTTAATCGCGTTCGTCAGCAGATTGCGCAGCACCTGTTCAATTTTTCCGGCTTCTCCTAAAACCCAAAATTCGTCTGCTAACGGCGGAATGGTCAGCGGCGAAACCGGCACCGCCTTGCTTTTCTCACCAGCTAGGGGCATATCCGGCTGCCAGCCAATGGACTGCTTTTTCTTGCCGGCCTCCCAAGCAAACCGCTGCAAATTGGCCTGCACTAACACGCCAAGTTCCACGTGTTCCTTTTTCAGCTGTACCTGCTGCGAGTCCATTTTAGAAAGCTCCAAAAGATCGGTAATCAGCGCCGCCATGCGGTCGGATTCTTGTCCGATCACCCCTAAAAATCGCCCTAACAGCTCCGGGTCGTCAATTTGATTGTCTAAAATTGTTTCCACATAGCTTTTCACTGTGGTAATCGGCGTTCGCAGCTCATGCGAAACATTCGCCACGAACTCCTTTTGCATCCGCTCCATGTTCTGCAGCTCTAAAATCATGCCCGATAGCTGGCGCGCCATATGGTCAAAATGATTCTCCAGCCGCACCAGCTCATCGCCCTGCGCGTCCTGCTTTTCCGGTTCTTCTGCCTCTTGCGCCAGCTCCAGCTGTCCGGCGGCCAGTTGCTGCGTTTTACGCGTCAGTCGCAAAATGGGGCGGGATATGGTAGCCGCCAGAAAATATCCCAGCGCGCCCGCAATCATAATTCCCACCACCATACAGATCAAAATGGTGTACGTTGCACTGCGCAAACTTTCCTGCACCGCCGCCATAGACTGGCGAATCAGCAAAATATAAGAGCTGCCTGCCCGCGTCAGATCAAAGCGCAGCGCGTACTCTCCCACCGTTTCCTGTTCGTCGTGCGGCGTATGGATATACAGGCTATCTTGCCGAATACCCATTTGCGCGTCCATAACGCAGCGCGAAGACAAAACGGCCGCGTCCGTACCCGCCTCTCGCGTATAGAGCAGATTGCCCATATCGTCCAGCAAATACACCTCTTTGCCGCCCACATCAGTCGGATCCACGTTAACCGTCTCCAACATAAGCGCCGTCAAAATTTCACCAATGACCGCCTCCGGCTTTTCGCCTTCTTCCAGGTCCTCAGTCGATAAAAAGTCAACAATGCGCTCTGCCGTATACTCCAGCTCTTTAAACGCGTCTTGATACGCATTGCTGCGCAAATTCAATAAAATAAAGGCGCCGCAGCCAGTCATTACGGTCACGACCAGAATCATGTACAAGATCGCCATTTTCCATTTTATGCTGCCCATGCGCCTTTCCTCTCCGTTTTATCCGTTAAATTGCATCGTTAAAATAATAGCCCACGCCGCGCTTTGTAAGAATATACACCGGACTGCCGGCTTCGTCTTCAATCTTTTCCCGCAGGCGCCGAATGGTCACATCCACCGTGCGCTCGTCGCCCAGCGCCTCGTAGCCCCAAACGCTCTCCAAAATCGCCGCGCGCGAAAATACCTGCCCGCGCCGGCTCATAAAAAATTTCAACAGCTCCGTCTCACGCTGCGTAAGATCAATCACCTTGCCATTTTTTCGCACCGCAAAACGCTCGGTGTCCAGCACCAGATTGCCCGCGGTAAACGCGTCTTCTCCCGTCTCCGTATGCTGCGTTAACGCCGCGTGGCGGCGCAAATTGGTGCGTACCCTCGCCATGAGCTCGCGCATACCAAACGGCTTAGTAATATAATCGTCGGCCCCCATTTCCAGCCCCAGGACCGTGTCCATTTCTTCCGCTCTGGCCGTAAGCATAATAATGGGGATATGGCTGGTTTCACGCACCCTGCGGCACACCTGAAACCCATCCATGCCCGGCATCATTACGTCTAAAATAATAAGCGCCGGATGCTCCCGTTCAAACAGCTCCATAGCCTGATACCCGTCGTGTGCGGTAATGGGCCGATATCCCTCTTTTTCCAAATTATAGCGCAGAATATCGACAATACTCACCTCATCATCGACCACTAAAATTTTCTCATACATGCCGATACTCCTTTCTCTTTGGCTTAGTATGCTTCCATCCAGATCCTAGAAACCGCTTTCAGCTGCCCCGCTGGCGGAAGCAGAGTAAAACCGGCCTCTTCTTCGCTTAGCCGCTTTTCGCTTACCAAATTGGGGGCGTTAACTCTCCAGTTTTGCGGTTCTAAACAAATAAAATTCTGATCGCCGCCGGCGTTCCAAACCATCCAGTGGCGATAAAACGAATCCACTTCATAATACACACGGCCGGCGTCACGGGCAATCACTGCGCCATGATACGCGCCGCGCGCGAAAATAAGCGACTCTGCCGTGTAGTGATCGTCCATAGACCAGGCATGAACGTCCAGTCCTTTTCCGCGCAGCGCTGCCTCCTTCTCGTTTAACGGGCGAATGCCGGTGGGAAGCATGCGCTCGCTCATAAGCACGCGCTGGCCGGCCGACAGGCATACCGTGCTGCCTGCGTCAACCGCGAACGCGGAATGAAAACCAAGGCCCACCGGCATGGTTTCACTGCCTTCGTTATGTACAGATACTTCTTGTTCTAGACCACGCTCTGAAAGCGTATATCGCATGCGGATTGTAAAGCAGTGCGGATAATACGGATAAAAATCCGCCATGCTTCGCGCTGTAAAACGCAGCACCACAGTAACCGCTTCTACGCTGTCTTGAACGCTTTCTACCTCCCAGGGACGCGTATGTAAAAACCCGTGCAACGAATTGCCTCGCTGTGGTTCATTGAGCGGAAATTGATACTCGCGGCCGGCTGCTGCAAAATGCCCGGCGTCAATGCGATTGGGCGGGAACAAAACCGGCAGTCCGTAATGGGTGGGCTTAAGCGCTAAGGCGTCTTCATTGTCCGGCGCATGAAGCAGATCCAGCTCTCCCTTTTGCAGCCGAATGAGCTGACCGCCCTGCCAGGGCGCCAGCGTCATACGGTATCCGCCTTTTTCGTAACAGAGGATTTCTTTACTCATTGCTCCGCCTCCTTAACCAGATCTAACGCCCGATCGGGATAATTGGTAATGATACCGTCAACGCCCATGGCCACGCAGCGCCGAATTTCTTCTTCACGATTTGGCGTCCATACATTCACCTGCTTACCCGCGGCCTGACAAAGACGAACGGCTTTATCGTCTATGGCCATGTGATAAGGGTGCAGAGCCGCGGCGCCTACAATGTCGGCATACGCTTCGCCGTGATATAATTCTTCTGAATACAAAATACCCGTGGGAACCTGCGGCAAAATCTGACGGCTATCGGCCAGCGCCGGGTGATAAAATGACGAGATCAAAATGCGGTCTTCTACGCCGCAATCTTTGGCCAGCAGCAGTACCTGCTCTGTGAGCTCTCTCCGGTATCCGCCTGCCGGAACCTTAATTTCTATATTCACCTGCAGGGTATTGGCCTGCATCCAGCCAAATACCTCTTCCATGGTCGGAATTCTCTCTCCCTGCCACTGCGGCCCCATCCAGCTGCCAACTTCCATAGCGCGCAGCTCTTGCAGCGTATAGTCGCAGACCATGCCTTCCACAGGCTGACCCGCCAGACGCGCTGTTCTCGTTAAGCGGTCGTCATGAAAAATAACTAGGCGACCGTCTTTTGTGAGCTGTACGTCTAGCTCAATGCCGTATGCGCCCATTTCCGCCGCCAGCTGAAAGGCGGCCATTGTGTTCTCCGGCGCATAGCCGCTGGCGCCCCGATGTCCATATACTTTCATTCTTCTTTTTCCTCCTCTTGACGCGATTTTAAATCGGCCAATTTATCCGCCTCGCGGTAAACTCCCGATGCCACCGGCAATCCTTTGCGTTCTAAGCGATGATTGATAATACGCACCACTACATAATAAATAACGGCAAAAGCCGGCACACCGACAATCATACCAAAAAAGCCAAAAATTCCACCAAATAAAAGCAGGGCAAAGGTTACCCAAAACTCTGAAATTCCGGTGGTATTGCCCAAAATTTTCGGTTCCAGAATGTTACCGTCTAGCTGCTGCATAACAATAACAAAAATAATAAAATACAGTCCTTTGAGCGGATTGGCTAGCAGAATAATCAGAGCCGACGGAGCGCCGCCGATAAAGGGTCCAAAAAATGGAATAATATTGGTAACGCCAACAATCACGCTCACTAAAAGCGCATAGGGAATGCGAAAAATTGTCATGAACATAAATGTGATCACGCCAACAATCGCCGAATCCAAAATTTTCCCATACAAATAACCGCCAAAAATTTTATGCCCATGCCGCGCTGTATCAATTATGGTATCGGCAGTTTCTTCTTTAAAAATTGCGTAAACCAGCTTTTTACTCTGTCCTAAAAACCGTTCTTTTTCAATTAACACATAAATGGCTACAACAACACCCACCAAAACGTTAAAAATAAACATAATCGCGTCGATAACACCCGAAGTAATGGCCGTAACTACATTGCCCATGGTGTTAAACAGATCACTGGACAAATAATCTTCTACCGCTTTCGTTGCGTTTTCCAATATGGTTCCCAGCCGCACCATGAGCTCGTCCTCGCCGTGAATGGTCTCTTCCATCCACTGAATAACAGTTTCCACCTGTTTGGGCAGCTGCTGCACAAGGTTGTCAATACTTTCTGCCAGATTAGGAATAATCATCCAGATCAGCACGCTTACCAGTACCACGCCAAACAGTATGCTCATGGCTATAGCCACGCCCTTGACAATTTTGTCTCCCCGCCGGCGCTTTTGAAGCAGCGGTTTTAAGCGTTTTTGAAGGCTGCGACAGATCGGATCCAGCAGATACGCAATGGCAATGCCATAGAAAATGGGACTCAAAATGCCGCTAACATGATCCAGCAGGGCCTGCACATCATGAAACCGGTAGATTAAAAACGCCGCGAGCAGCGTTCCCACAATAACCAGAAACACAATTTTTCCGATTGTCTTGACGCGTTCTTTAAAGTCAATCTCATTCGATCTCATGACGCCCTCCCTTTGTATCCTACCGCCTCACTTATTTTACATGTTCGTGATTATGCAAATGATTTTCGCAATATTCATAGTTGCCGTTACACTGCGAGCAGTACCGGAATGTCATATTCGGATCGTCCACATCGGTAATGCCACACACGTGACACCGATGAAATGGTACCCCCGTAATAATTTTCCCCTTTTCTTCTTTTTCCGCGTGCGGCCGCGCTTTCGGCTGTTCCTGCCACGCGGCTCTGCGCTGCGCTTTCGGCTGCCTAGGAGCGCTCATTCTCTCATACGCCTGACGACGGCGCTTATTTTTTTGCCGTTCAATAAACGACGGAAGGAAAAACAGAATATAGTTGATCAAGGCGGCCAGCATTAAATACCGAATAACCGGCAGATAGGCGCCCACCGTAAAGAAGTCGTACGCTAAAAAAACGCCGCTGACAATTGCCGCCCATTTCGCTTTCATGGGGAAAATATACATGAGCAAAATCGGCGTCTCCGGCACCACGGAGGCTAGCGTAATAAATAAAAACTGATTGATATACGTAGGAATACCAATACCATTGGTAATAAACGTGGTAATAATAGTGAGTAACATGCCTCCCAGATAATACACATTAAACCGGAACGCACCGCACATTTTTTCCAGCGTGTCTCCAATCCAATAATAGCAGTATAACGAAATTAAGACAAAGAAAATATTATAGCCACTCGGGGGAATAAAAATAAAACTGATCAGTCTCCAGATCTGTCCATTAAGCACCGGCTCAGGCGCTAATACTAGCGTATTGACAAAGCTGGGCTGAAACATAGAAATGAGCAGCACCGCTACATTGCCAAATACAATATAACGCATTAAATGAGGTATCGCAAAGCGCCCTATTTTACGTTCTAATTTATCCATCCACATTTACATTTATCCTCCATTTCAAAGCGCCTTAGTTCTATTTTTACATTTCTTTTCCATGCTCATGCAGCATCTGCTCTTTTAAGTCATACAGAGGCTGCGACAAGTCTACCGGAATTGTCTGTGCATTTACCAGCCGGCGGCTTTCCGGCCACAGTGTATCTAGCTCGCTTTGACAATAGCTTTGAATCTCGCTAACGCTCGGACGCTCGTAGACGCAGCGCCCCTGAATAAAGACGGGCTGCAGCATTTCTCGCAGCGTATACTCTCCGCCCTTAAAGGTCATTCGCTTCCAGGTATGCGCCGGATCAAAAATGGTCAGCGGCAGGCTCTCGTCGTACTGCTCGTCGTCCAGCGCAATTAAATCTGCTTTTAGTTTTCCGGTTTTTTTATCGTAAATACGCAAAATCTTTTTATATCCAGGATTCGTTACCTTTGCCGGGTTATCGGACAACTTAATTTTAGCTTTTAATTGGCCGCTTTCCGTCGATTCGGCCGCCATTTTATACACGCCGCCAAATGAAGGATTGTCCTGAGCGGTAATAAGCTTTGTACCAATTCCCCATAAGCTAATCTGAGCGCCTTGCAGCTTCAAATCCCGTACCAGATATTCGTCCAGATCGCTAGACGCCGAAATGATCGCGTCGCCAAAACCTGCGTCGTCCAGCATTTTCCGCGCCTCTTTCGACAAATATGCCAAATCGCCGCTATCAAGCCGAATGCCGTACATTTTGGAAGAAATGCCAGCCTCCCGCATTTCCTTAAACACCTGAATGGCATGGGGCACGCCAGACCCCAGTGTGTCATAGGTATCTACCAACAAAATGCACATATCCGGAAACAGCTTGGCATATGCCCGGAAGGCTTCTAATTCGCTGTCAAAACTCATAACCCAGCTATGCGCATGCGTACCCTTCGGCGCAATGTCAAAAAGCTGCGCGCATAACACGTTCGAGGTACCGATGCACCCGCCAATCACGGCGGCCCGGGCTCCCAGCGTACCCGCGTCCGGCCCCTGCGCGCGGCGCAGGCCAAATTCCATAACCGGATCGCCTTTTGCGGCGTACGTAACACGCACGGCCTTTGTTGCAATTAAACTCTGGTGATTGATAAGGCACAGCATGGTCGTCTCAATCAACTGCGCTTCCATAATGGGCGCTTTCACCCGTACCAACGGTTCTCCCGGAAACACCACGCTTCCCTCCGGAACCGCGTATATCTCGCCGGTAAAGCGAAACGTGCGCAGATAATTTAAAAAATCTTCGTCAAATAATTCCAGTCCGGCCAAATACGCAATCTGCTCTTCGGTAAACTGCAAATTCTCAATATAGTCAATGAGCTGATCCAGTCCGGCCGTTACCGAAAAGGCAGCCTGAAACGGATTCTCCCGAAAGAAGAGGTCGAACACCGCAATTTTATCTGCCTTACCATATCGGTAGTATCCCTGCATCATTGTTAATTGATACAGATCCGTTAATAAACTTAGATTTTGATTGTTATACATGATTTCCTCGCTGATATACATACTGCCGGCCGCGCCTTCCGCTCTTCTCAATACTGCCGGCCCTCTCCCATACTTTTACGGCATAAGAAACCGCCTGCGGCGAAAGACGAGCGGCGCTTGCCAGCTCTTTTCTGGTAAATTCCGTGGGTAACACAGGGAGCAGGGCCGCAAAATCCCCAGCGCTGCGAATCCAGACCTGCTCTTCAATAGAAAGCGGCAGCCGCTCCATCCGGTGCGAACCTTTTTTATGATCCCGGCTATATCCGTCTAGCAGCCGGTATTCTTCGGCATTAAACATAAGGGCCATAAAACTGAGGTTGGGGTGATTTTGCAGCTCAGGAAGCCGGTATATTTCACGTAAAATGTCCACCGGCCGCCCCTGCCTGGGCGATTTTCTCCGCGACACCACTTCGCCCGTTTCCGGGTGAACCCAGCACAGATATTTCGTCTGTACAATGGGGTGAATAACGACAACCGGATATTCTGGAAGCCAGGCCGTTAGCTTCGCACGCAATCGGTCAAAGCTGCGGGTCTGAATCTCAAAAATTTGCCCCGTATCCCGCTTAAAGATGTCGGCAACAAAATGGCCAATCTTGATTTCATGACGGCTTTCATCCGGTTCCAAATAATACTTTAATGTGCTATGCACAAGCCGCTCACTCTGCGTCCCTATGCCCTCGCGCAGCCGCCCTCTGGCCCTTTGCATGGCAAGCTGCAGCTGCTCTTCCGTAGTCATAACCGCTCCTTATTCCTCTATTTTTCTATTAAAAACAGTATACCGACTGTTTTCTATACTGTCAACCTTTAAATTCGCACAAATTTGGCGCTTAGAGCGCATATACTGTAGCACATACACTGGACAGGGAGATACCCATATGACGCAGATGGATACCGATTTAAGCATTGCACTTTCACTCACCGGCACCGAAATTGAAAATTCTCCCATGCTGCGGGTGGGCTATAACCCGCTGCAAAACCTGTGGGAGATTATTGTCCGCTATCACGGGGATATAGCGAGTGTCGCCGCCCGTCTTGGCGCGCCGGCGCCAGAAATTTTAACGGAGCAATACGCGATTATTATGCTAACGCCGCCCCAAATTGAGGCCGCGCTGCTATTTCCTGAAATTGAATATTTGGAGAAACCTAAAGGGCTGCTTCTTAACGCGGCCACGCCTTTATTAGACGCCTGCATTGAACCGGCCCGCTCTTTACCGGAAGTGAATTTATACGGGCAGGGAACCCTCATTGCCGTTCTGGATTCGGGTATTGATTACACGCATCCCGATTTTATTGACGAAGAGGGACGCAGCCGCATTCTTTACCTTTGGGATCAGACGGGCGGTCCCGAGCCGCCGCCGCCGGGATTTTCGCGGGGCAGTCTGTACTCGCAGGAGCTTATTACGGCCGCGCTGTCGGATCCTGCTTTAGTACCCCAGCAGGATTTGATTGGCCACGGCACTCATGTTGCAGGCATTGCCGCCGGCGGGAATTCCGGCGTAGCCCCGAAGGCCGAACTGCTGATTGTAAAACTGGCCGATAGCGATGGTTACGGCTTTTCTAAAACAACCTCGCTTATGCGGGCGCTGCAATTTGTTGTGCGAGCTGCCAATGAGCTGGCCCGTCCAGTAGCAATCAATATGAGCTTAGGGACGAATGACGGCGGTCACGACGGATTTTCTCTTTTTGAAACCTTTATTGACGATATGGCGACTCGCGGGCGCAATGCGATTGTTGTTGCGGCAGGCAATCAGGGAAATGCCCGCTTTCATACAACATTCTCTCTCGCTACCGGCGAGGTAAGACCGGTTGAATTTCGTCTAGGCCCGCTGCAAACTTCGCTAACGATTCAGCTATGGAAAAATTTTACCGACGAGGTAACGCTGGCGGTAACCACGCCCGGTGGACGCAGCACCGGACAAATTCTTACCGGCGGTCCGGTATTCCACGCCTCTCTCGACGGCACCACAATCTCTGTGTATGCCAGCCCGCCCTCGCCGTACACCGCGGCCTCTTCTATTATGGTAGAGCTTTCCGGTACGCCGCTAACGCCGGGATTGTGGACGCTCACCCTGCAGGCCGGTACCATTGTCGAGGGGCGCTGCAACCTGTGGATGACCGCTTCGGAGGCTCAGCGGGAACAAACGTATTTTCTCACGCCTTCGGAAGAAACAACGATTACGCTTCCCTCGACCACCTTCCGCACCATTAGCGTTGCGGCCTACGATTCGGCTACCGGCGCCATTGCTTCCTTTTCGGGACGCGGCTTTACGCGCACAAACGCTATGGTTAAACCCGATCTGGCTGCCCCCGGCGTAGACATTACCTCGTCTTGGCCGGGCGGCCGTTACCAAATGCTTTCCGGCACAAGCATGGCGGCTCCCTTTGTAACTGGCTGCGCCGCTCTACTTATGGAATGGGGTATTGTTCACGGGCAAGACCCATTTCTTTACGGCCAGCGCCTTAAGGCCTATTTATTAAAAGGCGCGCGCCGCCGTGAAGGCGATGTCTACCCTAATCCCGACTTTGGCTATGGCACCCTATGTTTCGGCGCCGCCCTAGAAGCTGCCTACGAGGGCGGCGCCCAGACGCCGTCTGTGCCTGTTTTGGCGCAGGCTCCCGAAACCTGCGCCGATCTTGTGCAAAGCGAAGAGTACCTAAGTATTATAACCGATAACGCCTATCAGCCCGCCTTAGAAAACCAGTGCCGCCTAGATCTGGGCACAGGTCAATTTCTCAATTTTTACCGTTTGCCCGCGGGCGGCGATGCCGCCACCAGCTATTCTTTTTTTAACCTCAATCGAATTCCCGTACTCTATGGCTTAGCGGCCGATTTTTCCAATCAGCTAGCTCTGGAAAGTAGCGGTATTGGCCCTCTGAGCCGGCGTCCATTTAACCCGCTAACCGGCTCTGGCGTACTCATTGCGGTAATCGATTCAGGCATTCAATACCGCCACCCTGCGTTTCGCCGTGCCGATGGCTCTACCATTCTCGCCGGCGTATGGGATCAGGAAAACAACCGAACCTATACCCAGGAAGAAATTCAGCAGGCACTCGATCGTGACGAAGTGCTGCCCATTACCGATCCGGTGGGGCACGGCACCTATGTAGCCGGTATTGCCGCTGGGCAGCCCGATCCCGAAACCGGCTTTTCGGGCGCTGCCATAGGCAGCGAACTGGTCTGCGTTAAACTGCGCCCCGCCAAAGAGAACCTGCGCCAGTTTTATGGCGTTAGCGCCGACGTTCCTGCCTATGCCTCGTACGACATCATTTTGGGTATTCAATACGCGCTGCGCCTCGCCGAAGAGCTTAGACGCCCTCTGGTTTTACTGCTTCCCCTCTCTACCAACATTGGCGCTCACAACGGCTCCGATCCTGTCGAACAATTTCTTAGTCGCCTAGCCGGCGCCACCGGTCTCTGCGCCGTTGTCCCTGCCGGCAACGAAGGCGCCAGCGGGAAGCATTACCGCGGCACGCTGACCGCCGAAGACATTGTCGAATTTTTCGTAGCCGAAGGAGAAAGCTCTGTATTTCTCAACATTTGGGGCACCAGTCCCGATGTCATGACACTTTCGTTAGATTCTCCGCTTGGCAATACACTAGAACGCCTGCCCCTATCCGCCATGCGGATCAATCAGTATCCCCTGCCCCGCGAAGCCTCGCGTGTTTCCATTCGTTACTATAACCAGGGCGCGCCCCTCGCCTATATCCGTATCGACTTTCCCACGCCGGGCCTCTGGCGGCTGCACGTCTACGGAGATTCCATTGTTAGCGGCCCCTACGATATCTGGCTTCCCATTCAGAGTTTTAGCCGGCCCGAAACGCGGTTTTTAAAGCCGGCTCCCGAAGTTACCATTACCATTCCCGGCACGCAAACCCGCATCATTACCGTAGGCGGTTATCAGCCGCTCATCGGCAGCCTCTATGAAAATACGGGGCGCGGCCCCAACCGCTATGGTTTACTTCGCCCTACCCTCGTGGCCCCAGCAATCGATATTTATGGCCCCACAGGCGCATCGTACCGCGCGCTGAGCGGCACCAGTGCCGCGGCAGCGCTGACCGCCGGCGCCGCCGCCCAGTTTTTGCAGTACGGCATTGTACAAGGCAACGAACCGGAAATGAATACCCTCACCATTCAGGCCCGCATGATCCGCTGCGCCGCGCGCCGCTTAGACCTTTCCTACCCTAACGAGCAATGGGGCTTTGGAACGCTCGACGTATCGCTTTGCTTATAACTACAAAGGAGCTGCCACATCTACGATTTTAAAATCCTGAATGTGGCAGCTCCCTTGCCTAACCTTAAATCGCCGCTGTCTGTTCTTGCAAAAACGCTCTGGTTTCTTCGTCCAAAAGCGGCGCTATTTCGCGGTATACCCGCGCGTGATATTCGTTAATCTGGTGAATCTCTTCATCCGTCAGCAAATCTTTGTCGATTGCCTCGCGCTCATACGGACACAAGGTTACCGTTTCCATTTCGTAGAACTTACCCCACTCCGTTTCGTTATGATCTTTGACCATAATCAGATTTTCAATACGAACGCCAAACTTTCCGGTTTCGTAATAGCCGGGTTCATTCGATACCAGCATGCCCGGTACCAAATTGACTTTACTGAGTCCATACCCGATCCGGTGCGGTCCCTCATGAACGCCCAGCACAAAGCCTACGCCATGACCCGTCCCATGTTTAAAGTCCATGCCATGTTCCCATAACGGCTTTCTGGCCAAAATGTCCAGATGCGTGCCCGAAACTCCTTCATGGAACACCGCGTGTCCCAGCGCTAAATGACCCTTTAACACCAGGGTATAAGCCCGCTTCATTTCCGGAGTCAGCTCACCCAGGGCAATGGTGCGGGTAATATCCGTGGTTCCCTCTAAATACTGCGCGCCGGAATCCAGCAGCAAAAAGCCTTCGGGCTTCAGTGTAGCGCAGCTTTCTTCTTGAGGACTATAGTGCACAATCGCGCCATTAGGGCCATAGCCAGCAATGGTTGTAAAACTAATGCCCAGACTGTTTTCCTGGTCGCAGCGCATCTGATCTAGGTGCTGCGCCGCTTCTACCTCTGTAACCGCCTGTTTTTTCACGGTCTCCTTGAGCCATTTCAGCATGCGCACCATAACCGCGCCGTCTTTCACATGCGCCTTGCGGATATTTTCGCGCTCTGTCTCGTTTTTCACAGCCTTCATGGCAATGACTGCATCGTCTTCTTTTACAATCTTCCAAGAAGACGGAATACTCTCCATGAGCAGCTGATTGATCAGCGCAGGATCCAGCGCTACCGTAGCCGCTTCAAGCCCTTGCATATAAGACGGCAGCTCGCCATAGGGACGCACCCCAATCTGATCCGCCGCCAACAGCTCTCGCATCTCCTGCGGCACCTTGCACTCTTCAATGAAAAGCACGGTCTCTTTGGGTCCAACCAGTGTATAGGCATACGCTACCGGCGTTCCCTGAATATCGCCGCCTCTATAATTAAGAAGCCAAGCCGAATCCTCCAGGCTTGCCAGCAGGTAGTAATCCGCGCCAATCTCTTTCATATGGTTTCTCAGCCGGCTCAGCTTCTCGCCGCGGCTCTCACCGGCAAACGATACCGGCAGATCAAAAATGGGAGCCTCCGGCAGCGCCGGACGATCTGTCCAGATCATGCCAATTAAATCTTCCTTACAGGCAAGCGTGATTTGCTTTTTCGCCAAGCGCGGCTTTAAAGCTTCTGCCTGCCCATACCCGATGGTGCGTCCGTCAACGCCCATGGTACCGCCCGCCGGCGTTTCTGCAATGGCCCAGTCCTCATAAGTCGGAACTCCGGGCTCACCCATTTTCATTAGCTCAATCTCCGTGCCCGCGAGCTGCTCGGCGCCTTGTAAAAAGTACCGTCCGTCTACCCAGCAAGCAGCCTTGTCACGCGTAACAACAACGGTGCCGGCAGAGCCGGTAAACCCGCTGATATAAGCCCGCGCTTTCCAATAACCGCCTACATATTCACTTTGGTGCGCGTCCGACGAAAGCACAATGTACGTATCCACTTGTTTTTCCGCCATGACGCGCCGAAGAGCACTCAGCCTTTCCTCAATCGTCATTTTGAAAATCCTCCTGTTATGCTAGTATCATGTTAGGGTCCCAAGCTCTTGGGACCCTGGTTTTGTATTATAAGAAATATTCCACACCGCTACGGAAGATCTGCTGATCTTTCACGCCCGGTACGTTTTTAGCCACCTGATCGCCAATGCGCTCCGAATGGCCCATTTTACCCAGTACGCGGCCGTCGGGCGAGGTAATACCTTCAATGGCCCACATAGAACCATTAGGATTATACGGCATGTCCATAGTCGGCTCTCCCAGCGGATCCACATACTGCGTAGCAATCTGACCATTTTCGGCCAGCGCCAGCAGTACATCCTCCGACGCTACAAACCGGCCTTCGCCATGCGATACGGCAATGGTGTGAATATCGCCTGCCTGACTCTTTCTCAGCCACGGAGAAAGCGTTGAGGTTACACGGGTTCTCACCATACAAGATACATGGCGTCCAATCGTGTTATATGTTAGCGTCGGCGCGCCTTCTTCCAGCGTTCTAATCTCGCCGTAAGGCACCAGCCCCAGCTTAATCAGCGCCTGGAATCCGTTACAAATACCCAGCGCCAAACCGTCGCGCTGCGTGAGCAGCTCCATGGTAGCCTCTTTAATTTGTTCGTTATCAAACACGGTAGCAATAAATTTGCCCGAACCCTCCGGTTCGTCGCCGGCTGAAAAGCCGCCGCTTAGCATTAGAATCTGAGCCTGCTTCAGGCGTTTTACCATTTCAGCCACCGATTCGGTAATATCTTTCTCGGTCAAATTGCGAAGAACAAATACATCCGGCTCTGCCCCCGCCATTAAGAACGAACGCGTAATATCATACTCACAGTTAGTACCAGGAAACACCGGAATAAAGACTCTCGGCTTTTTCAGTGTCCTACTGCCCACATACACATGCGGTGCGGCCGGCTCGTATAGCGGCGCTGTGCCCAGAGGAGTTTCTGCCTCAACCTGCGCTTTATATACTGCGTCCAGAGGCGCCGTGTACGCTTCCTCTACCGCGGCCAGCGTAATGGCTTCGTTTCCTAAAGTAAACTCCGTTACTTCCGTAATTTCACCTAGCACCAGGCCCTGCCCTAGCAGCGCTTCGTCACTGGTTTCTACCACCAAACTACCATAAACCGGCGCCTTAGCCAGCGCTTCTTTCGCCGCCGGATCAAAGGCAAAGCCCAGGCCATTGCCCAAGGCCATTTTCACTACCGCTTCAATGACGCCGCCGGCAGTAACGGCATACGCAGCTTTCACCTTACTGGCCCGCATAGCGGCAAGCACCTTGTCATAAAGCGCCATAGCGCCGGCAAAGTCCACACTGCCATCGGCCTGTAGCCCTACCTCAAGCAGCACAGCTTTGTCTCCCGCCTGCTTAAATTCAGGACTCATAATTTCATCTGTTGTCGCCGTATCTACCGCCAGCGAAACTAAAGTAGGCGGTACATCAATATCATTGAAGCTCCCCGACATAGAATCCTTACCGCCAATCGAAGCAAGCCCCAATTCTTTCTGCGCCGTATACGCGCCTAAAAGCGACGCAAACGGTTTGCCCCAGCGTGTATATTCACTTGTCATTCTCTCAAAAAACTCTTGGAAGCTAAAGTGAATCTTGTGGTAATCGCCACCGGCAGCCACAATTTTAGCCACTGATTCCATGACCGCATACATAGCGCCATGATACGGGCTCCAGGAAGAAATATACGGATCAAAGCCATAGGCCATGAGCGAAGCTGTTTTGGTTTCACCATTTTCCACCGGAATTTTAGCCGCCATAGTCTGAATCGGCGTCATCTGCCTCGCACCGCCAAAGGGCATAAGCACCGTCGAAGCTCCGATCGAAGAATCAAACATCTCGACCAGCCCCTTCTGACTGCAAACCGCCAAGTCGCTCATAACGCTCTTTACCTGCTCTGCAAAGGATCCGACTTTCGCCGCCTTTTCCGGCAAACTTTCCGGTGCCTTTTCCGCCGGCGCCTCTACCACTACTTTAGTGTAGCTTGGCGCGCCATTGGTATCCAAAAACGCACGGCTCATATCCACAATGTTCTTTCCGCGCCAGCTTAGCACTAGCCGCGGTTCTTCGGTTACCACAGCCACCGTGGTTGCCTCCAGATTTTCCTTAGCCGCACACTGCATAAACGCGTCTTCATCGGCAGCATCTACAACCACCGCCATACGCTCCTGCGACTCGGAAATCGCCAGCTCCGTACCGTCGAGACCGGCATATTTTTTCGGCACCAAGTCTAAATTAACTTTAAGTCCGGGCGCAAGCTCACCAATTGCAACGCATACGCCGCCGGCGCCAAAATCGTTACAGATTTTAATTAAACGGCTGGCCTGCGGAGTTCTAAACAATCTTTGCAGCTTACGCTCCGTAGGAGCATTACCCTTTTGCACCTCGGCGCCGCAGGTATGAATAGACTCTTCGGTATGCGCCTTGGAAGATCCGGTTGCGCCGCCGCAGCCGTCACGTCCCGTGCGCCCACCTAGTAAAATAATGACATCTCCCGGCTCCGCCTTTTCCCGTTTCACATTGCTGCGGGGCGCCGCGGCCATAACTGCTCCCAGTTCCATGTGCTTGGCCACATAACCGGGGTGGTAAATTTCTTTTACATAGCCGGTTGCAAGACCAATCTGATTACCATAGGAGCTATAACCTTTGGCCGCCTCGCGGCCGATTTTACGCTGCGGAAGCTTACCGGGAATGGTATCTTTGACCGGTACTGTGGGATCCGCGCCGCCGGTAATACGCATAGCCTGATACACATAGGCTCGTCCGCTCAGCGGATCGCGAATGGCGCCGCCCAGACAGGTGGCGGCTCCGCCGAAGGGCTCGATTTCCGTGGGGTGATTATGTGTTTCGTTTTTGAACATGAGGAGCCATTCTTCTTCCTGACCGTTTACGTCAACCGGAACCACAATACTGCAAGCGTTGATTTCGTCGGATTCTTCCTGATCGGTAAGCTTACCGGCCGCCTTAAGTTCACGCATAGCCATTAAAGCAATATCCATAAGACATTCCGGTTTTTCAGTGCGCCCCAGCTTTTCGCGCCCTTGCAGGTATGCCTCATACGACTGGCGAATAGGCTCTGTAAGCGGACTAGATTCAATCTGCACGTTTTCAATGACGGTAGCGAACGTGGTATGCCGGCAATGATCGGACCAATATGTGTCTAGCACGCGAATTTCGGTAATGGTCGGATCGCGGTGCTCGGTATCACGGAAATACCGCTGCGTGTGCAGCAAATCCGCCTTGCTCATGGCCAGCCCCAACTGACTAAGCAGGCTTTCAATTTCTTCTTCCGACATATGAATGAAGCCCGTTACCGTTTCTACGTGATCGGGCATGGGATGCTGCATTTCCAGCGTCTCCGGCTTTTCTAAGGAAGCTTCCCGCGAATCTACGGTGTTAATGCAGTATGCCTTAATTTTATTCACGTCTTCTTCGGAAAGCTGACCGCGCAGCAAATACACCTTGGCGCAGGCAACCGTTGGGTTTTCTTCCGCCTTTAATATACGAATGCACTGCTCGGCAGAATCGGCCCGCTGATCATACTGACCGGGCAAATATTCTACGGCAAAACAGGTCAGGCCCTGCGCATCCTCCGGTATGGTTTCTATGTAAACCCGATCGACCGGCGCTTCCGAAAGAATGCGGCCTATGGCCTGTTTATATACGTCTTCCGAGATATGATCTATATCATAGCGATATAAAATACGCACCTCCTCAAGAGTATTCAGATATAAATTATCTCGTAGATCCTTTAATAATCCTGTGGCTTCCACCCGGAAACCGGGCTTTTTCTCCACATACACTCGTCTAACAGACATACTCTGCCTCCTTATCCTTTACTGTCCAGCATAAGTTCGGCACGACCGGCACTGAACTTATGTTCCTAACCGCTATTTTACCACACCCGCTTCTGCCTGTAAAGCGTCACCTAGTGCTGAGTTTCCGCATATACTATAGATAACAAAGGAGGGATGCAGCCCATGTATTTTGAAGGTATATTTTTCGCTGTCATTAGTTTCGGAACGGTACTGCTCTGCCAGCCTATCATAGAGCAGGCGGAGTTTCGCTTCACCTATCGCATCTGGCCGGCTCTGCTGGGTATTGGCATTTTGCTTTTTTTGCTGGCGTTATTTACGTGTTTTCTATGGCTGAGTATGATTCTTTGCATAGCGGCGCTCTGCTTTGGCTGCGGCGCTTTCCGGCTTCAAAATCACTTTCATGGACGAAGGCCGCCGAAGTGTCGACGCCGAAAATAAGTCAAAAAAAAGATAATTTACATGCCCAGCGCTGTATTGCGGTAATTTTTTAGGGTATAATATCCACACAGGATGACCGTAAGAATCCTGCAAGGATTCTTACTAAGTTTGGCGTGCAATGCCAAACTTATAATATAATAAGCGCAGTATCTATAACTGTGCTTATTATGAAAGTAGGTGATTGTTCATGACTACGCCCCAAGGATTACTTGAGTATTTAGCAGCGCAAACGCATTGCAGTTTTCTTTCAGATTTACACCGCCCGGGATTGCTCCCTTCTATTCAGTATGCCGTTTCTCAGATTTCTCCAGAACGCTACAGTTTAAATGAGTGGGCCGATGCCATTCACTATATTACAGGCGGCAAGCCCGCATTTCAAACTCCGCTTCAAGCCTGTGCTTATCTGCAAAATTTCTGTGTAAACCCTACGCATTACACATAATACTGTGCCTGCGCATGCCAAAGCTGATAATACTGCCCCCTTGCTTCTTCCAGCAGCTTCCTATGCGTTCCCTGCTGAATTAAGTGACCTTCATGAAACACTAGAATCTGATCACAAAACTTACAAGAAGAAAGACGATGAGAAATATAAATAGCCAGTCTTCCTTTTACTATTTCCGAAAACTTCTCATAAATTTCCGCTTCCGCAAGCGGGTCTAGGGCAGCCGTAGGCTCGTCCAGAACCATAATCGGGGCGTCTTTATATAGCGCACGTGCCATAGCAATTTTCTGCGCCTCCCCTCCGCTTATCTCCACCCCTTCCGAGGTAAAATCACTATATAACGGTGTGTCTAGGCCCTGCGTCATTTCTTCTTCTCTTTTGTCAAACCCCACTTTCTTTAGGCATTCATTTGCCCGGGATTGAACAAAGCTTTCGGCCGCAGCCACATTGGCTCCTAAAGAAAATGAAAACAAATTAAAATCCTGAAATACAACCGATAACAGGCTAAAGTATTCCTCTTCTTCATATTCCTGAATATTATGACCGTTGAGTAAAATCTCGCCCTCTGTCGGCTGATACAAGCGGCAAAGCAACTTAATAAAGGTGGACTTGCCGCTTCCATTCATACCTACCACAGCATAGCTAGTCCTCTCTGTTAAGCGAACCGAAAGATTCTGAAGCGCATATACGCTCGCCCCTGGATACCGAAACGAGACGTTGCGAAATTCTATTTCATGTACCGCCTGCGCTGCCTTTTGTTTTCCTTCTGCCTGCGTCTTTTGCAGATCCAAATAAGTAAATGTGTCTTCCAGATAGTCGTTGTTGCGCCAGCATTTGGTTCCTTCGGCAATCATGACAGAAACGCCAGAAATAAACTGAATCACCAGCCCGGCATACCGCACCAGCGCCCCTGCTCCTAAACTACCGCCTAGCACCTTCATGGCTACGAAAAAATATACACACCCCATGAGAATAGTAGTAATCGTTACATTGATAGCGTCGTACTTACAGTTAATTCCTAACCGGTGTTTTAAAAACGGCGGATTGTCAAACCAGTAATGCATTTCTCCCATAATCAGCGGTTTTTGATCAAAAACTCGAATGTCTTTAGCCGCCCCGTTTTCCCCCGTATATTCGTCCATATAAAAATTGGCTTTTGTCAGGCTTTTGGGCCATCCTTTCCAGGCTTCGAACAGCTTGCCCGCAGCAATCTGAAAAGAGCGCCCTGCCGTCAGAGATAGCCCCACAATCGCTACCAATAACAATATAGAAGCATACGGAGTATTAAAAAAAACGATATATCCTTCCACGCTCCAGGTACCCACATTCATAAAAAGCGGCGCCGCTAAAATCCCTGAAACCACCACACTACAGAATTTTCCAAACGTATTTCCGCCCCGCCGGTACATCATGTCTAAACCACCACGCCGCGCTTTCATAGCTTCATCGATACGCCCACGCAATATACGCGTATTAGGATTTTCAATCTCTTCAAAAGCAAAGGAGAGGCTGGCCTTGCCAAGATATAGCTGAATTTTATGGTATAGAAGCTCTTCGTCGGCTGTATTCGCACTTTTCAGCGCATCAATTACAATCGACAGCAAAAACGTAACTCCTAGGGTTACCCCAATCACTGTTATAACATAATGAGCCTCGCGATGCCCGGTAAGCGCCTCAATAATCCATGCTGAGAAGTAAACTGCTAGCGCTGTCTGTAAAGCTTCGGCTATGCGGCGCACGCTATCTCGTATCAGTAGTGCCGGCGAAAGCTTCCATAAAATCCCGTAGCCTCGTTTTAAATACTGTAAATTTTCCTTTATACTTCGTTTCATAACTGCGCTGCCTCCTCTTTGAAATATTGACTCTGCACAGCATACATCTGCGCATATTTTCCATTCAACGCCATGAGTTCTTCATGCGTTCCCATTTCAGCAATTTTTCCCTGCTCTAATAATACAATCCGATCGCAAAACCGCGTACTCGCAAACCGGTGAGAAATAAAGAAAGAAGTTTTTCCCTCTGTTAAATCTCGATATTGTAAATAGAGTTCGTTCTCCGCAATCGGATCCAGCGCCGCCGTAGGCTCGTCTAAAATCAATACGCTTGCATTTTTATACAGCGCCCGCGCCAGCAAAAGCTTTTGCATTTCACCACCCGAAAGTTCACATGCCTGTTCATTCACATTTTTCACCAGCGGCGTATCTAGCCCCAAGGGTAGCATTTGTATTTTACGTTCTAATCCCGCTTGCTTTACGCAGGCGGCAAGCCGCTCCTGATCCCATGCTTCCTTATTTTTCATTGTAATATTTGTCCCTATGGATAAGGGTAAAAAGTGAATATCTTGAAAAATCGAAGAGAAAATTTTAAAGTATTCGTCTTTGGCAAACCGTTGCTGCGCTATACCGTCGATAAAAATTTCACCGCCCGTCGGAGTAAACAGGCCGCTAATAAGCTTAGTAAGCGTAGTCTTACCTGCTCCGTTCATACCCACGATCGCAACGCGTTCCCCCGGACTTACCGTAAGCGAAACATGATCCACTACTGTCTTCCCCGTCTCTTCAAAGCTGTAGCTTACATCTTTTAAACAGATTTCCGGCGCGCGCCGGATCGCCTCCCTGCCTTTTTCCCCGTCCCATGTTTTACTCGGGTATTCCAGATACTCCCGAATATCACTCAGCGCCAGAGCGCCGGCATCCACAGCGGCATAATATTCTACAATGCCGCGCAGCCAGGTTCCAAAACTGCTGATCATGGCTAAATATAAAAGAAGATCACCAATATTCATATGTCCTTGCCAAAAAGTTACCACTAGCACTGCATAAGCTGCCCCATCACGCAAAAGCACTAAAACCGCATTCGTTAGCGCCACTAAAAAACTTCTTTTCGCCACAGAACGCACAATCTTTTCTTCTTTTTCTATAGTCTCTTCACCAATGCGCGTAAACCAATCTTTCACTCGATACAGACGTACATCTTTAGCTGCCGAAAAATCCAGTGCCTTTTTTATTATGTAATCAATTTTCATGAGATTGGCAGATTTCTTGTTTTTAACCTGATGCTGATATCGATTTACCCAGCGGCTCATCTGCCATGTTACACCATAAGACACGACGAGCAATAGAAAAATCAGCGGATTTAACGCTACAATGCTAAGTCCATAACTAACCGTGCCCAGCATGCTGGCCGCAAGCAGGGTTACATTTACCATTAGCGTTGCGAAGGCACGATTTTCTGTCGCATACATCGCCTTTTTTCTAAGCACTTTCGTTTTGGCATCCATTTGATCTTCGTATTCAATATGCATATTTTTTTCAGCAATATCGGTTGAAAACCAGAGCCGCAGGCGAAAATACATATCGTCCAAAAACAAAAACGCTATTTTTTCCGCAAGATAAATAACAAGCAGGCCAAGCGTCAAAATTGCAACCGCGACCGTAATATATGACGCACTGCGACCGGTATCTATCATGCTTAAAATACATTTGGGTATGTACGCGGTAATCAAAGGTAAAATTACCATAAGCGGTACCCGAACAATCATGGCAACAACGCCGCTTTTCCGCCGTTTCCACACAGCTTGTAACAAATAACCCAGTTGCTTTTTCATTTCAATCCCCCATTTCATAGCGTTAATATACGAACAAAACCGAACTTATATTCTGTGTTGCCATTATATCATTCCCGTCTTTAAATCGCAATACCGAACAAAGTAAAATTATTTTTTACCCTGCTCGCAACTCCGTCGCCAGATAGCTACAAAAAATTCTTAAGAAGCCTTGACTTTTTTCTTCTCTTTTGCTATACTAAATTTCGCTTGGGGCATTAGCGCAGTTGGGAGCGCGTTTGAATGGCATTCAAAAGGTCAGGGGTTCGAATCCCCTATGCTCCATTTCTCTTTTTTATAGAAAATATAACGTAAATAGCGATAGAATCATAGTGTATGCTACGATTCTATCGCTATTTTTAATTTTTATATCCCTTTACCCTAACCATTCCAGCTCCGCTAATACGCCATAATGATCACTAGGACAAAGTCCGCTTTCTTCGTCTTTTTGCGTTCCGAAAAGCTCCACCTGAACAATCTGCGCTTCCTTTGCCTTAATCGAATCCCATGGTAAATGTACGTTCATTACCGAAAAACGCCGGCCCCCTGCTTCCAACCACACATGCAGCGCCGCACTATATCCATACGCGGCCTCTTCATGCAAAAACGTACTCCCCGTCAGAGGATACCGGCTCAGCACCGCCAGTCCCTCCTCTTCCTGCGCATATTGCCTAAACTCCGAATAAGGATACCCCGCCAAGCGGGCCAAATGCTGGTGCTGCAGCCTTGGCGTCACTTCCTGGAGCGCTACCAAATCCGCTTGAATACGCGTAA
>CALWPV010000080.1 GCA_944383515.1 uncultured Clostridia bacterium | reverse complement strand
CGAGCTGGAAAAAATGAAATGGCTGCAAAAGATTTTAGAGTGGCAAAAAGATCTTGACGACAATCAGGAGTTTATTAACGCGTTAAAGGATGATCTGAACGTTTTTCAGGAGAGTGTGTATTGCTTCTCGCCTAAGGGCGATGTGATTACGCTGCCGGCAGGATCTACGCCCATTGATTTCGCATACCAGATTCATAGCGCGGTGGGCAATAAAATGGTGGGCGCCCGCGTGAATGGAAAAATTGTTCCTCTAGACCACGTTCTCAGCATCGGAGATCAGGTTGAAATTATGACCTCGCAGAATTCGCGCGGCCCCAGTCTCGACTGGCTTAATATCGCGAAAACCTCGCAGGCCAAAAACAAAATCAATCAGTGGTTCAAAAAAGAACGCAAACAGGAAAATATTACCAAAGGAAAAGAGCTGATTGAAAAATATATTAAAACCAAAGGCCTACCGGCGCCGCATGAGCTACTGCGTCCCGAGTGGATGGAACTGGTACAGCGTAAGTATGGGTTTAAAGACTGGGAATCCATTTTGGCGGCGATTGGTCATGGCGGGCTGAAGGAAGGCCAGGTTGTTAACCGGCTGTATGAAGAGTACAGTAAAGAAAAGAAGAAAGAGACTACGCAGGAAGAATTCATTGCGCAGCTGACAGAGAAAAACGAGAGCAAGCAGGCCAATGAGGCCAAAGTGCATAAAGGCAGAAGCGCCATTATTGTCAAAGGGCTGGAAGACGTAGCGGTACGCTTTTCTAAATGCTGCAATCCCGTACCCGGCGACGAGATCATTGGGTATGTTACACGGGGGCGCGGCGTTTCGATCCACCGGACGGACTGCCCCAATATCATTAAGCTTCCTGAAGAAGAGCGCAAACGCTTGCTGGAAGCGGAGTGGGGCGCCATTGCCGAAGGCAGCGGCACCTTTATTTCGACGATTCAGGTAATTACCCAGGATAAACGGGGCATTATTATGGATATCAGCAGCACAATCAATCAGGCGGATATCACGATCGACGCGCTCGAGGCGCGCCGTACGAAAAACAATCAGGAGAATGTATTCTCTATTTCTGTAGAAATTAAGGCGAAAAGTCAGCTGGAACAGCTGGTTCAAAAGCTGAGACAGCTTCCCGGCGTATATGACGTTCTGCGGGCCAACATGTAAGCTGGCCCGCTCTTCATGAATAGAATCAAAGAGAAAGGAATTAGGATTTGTGAGAATTGTAGTACAGCGCGTACGGCGCGCAGCGCTTACGGCCAACGGCGAGCCCGGCGACGCGATGCAGCGGGGCATTTTGGCCATGGTAGGTCTGCAGGAAGGCGACGACGATGTGCAGGTTATGCAGTATATGCTGGATAAGCTGGTGCATTTGCGTATTTTTGAAGACGAGCAGGGAAAAATGAATCTTTCTATTGCCGATCAGGGGCTGGCCCTGTTTTTGGTTTCTAATTTTACCCTATATGGCGACTGCCGGCACGGACGGCGTCCCAGTTATAGTAGCGCGGCGCCTATTGAGAAAGCCAGCGCCATATACGAAGCCTTTGTTGCCTACGCGAGGGAGCATGCGCCGGTTCCGGTGTACAGCGGCGTATTTCAGGCAGATATGCAAATTGAAACGCAGCTAGACGGCCCGGTAACGCTGCTGCTGGACAGTCAAAAGGAGTTTTAAATGAAAATATCGTGTCGGGCCGTAGGAGAATATCAGGCCAACTGTTATGTTTTACAAGAGGAAGAAAGCGGCCGGGCCCTGGTGATCGATCCGGGCGCTGAAGCAGAGGCTTTAATCGGGTGGATACGCACGCTCGAGGCCCAGCCGGAGGCTATTTTGATTACGCATGGGCATTTCGATCATTTGGGCGCGGCCTATGCGCTCAGCCGGCAGTATCAGGCGCCTATTTACATGCATCCGGATGAGGTTTTGTATATGCAGGATCGGAGTCATCCTCTGATGCGCATGACAGAAGGCATGTTAGACGAGCTTTTGGCGGCGCTGCCGCAAAATGGACGTTACGTTTGCGATGGCGATGTCCTGCGTGTTGCTGGTGAGCCGCTGCAAATTTTAGAGGTTCCGGGGCATTCGGACCATAGTCTTTGTGTGTATAGCGCAAAAGAGGCGGCGCTTTTTTGCGGCGATACGCTGTTTGCGGGTTCGATAGGACGAACCGACCTGTACCATGGCAGCGATCAGGATTTGGCGCGAAATATTGTGAAAAAGTTTGGGCCTTTGCCGGAAGAGACGGTAGTGTATACAGGACATGGGCCCAGTACAACGCTGCAGCAGGAGTGGCGCACGAATCCGTTTATAAGGAGAAGATAGTTGGAAAAAGAGATTTACCTGATAGCGCCACCAGCGCATCAATATGAGCTGGGAGCGCTGATTCGAGAGGTTTGGCCGCTGTGCAAAATTTATGATCAGCCGGCCGCTGGACTGCGCGGCATTGTGGTGTCGCCGGAAAAAGGCAGCGTGAGCCTATTAGCGGCCGATGGCACGACAGAACGCGTAATGGCGATGGAAGAGCCGGAAGAGGGCGCGGCGCCTTTGTCGCAGAAAAACAGCGAAAAAAAAGCGGTGCTGGATTTGTTGCAGGCTTCGCTGCCCTGGGGCATTTTAACAGGAGTGCGCCCCTCTAAAGTAGCGTATACGTATCTGGAGGCGGGCCTGAGCGAGGAAGAAACCGAAGCGGCTATGCGCCGGCAGTACCGACTGCGCAGTGATAAAGCGCGGCTTTGTACACGGGTGGCTGCCGAGGAGCGCGCGCTGCTGGCCGATCATACCGGACGGGATATCAGTCTGTATGTAGGGATTCCGTTTTGTCCGTCGCGCTGCTCTTACTGCTCGTTTATTAGCCATGACCAGCGTGCGTACCAAAAATGGGGCGACGCGTATCTGGAGGCGCTAATACGGGAAATGGAGCAGAGCCAGGGGCTTTTAGAGGGCCATAGGCTGCAGAGCTTTTATATGGGCGGCGGTACGCCGACAACGCTTTCCGCGTCGGAGCTGCAGAGGGTGCTGCTTGCGGCCGACCGGATGTGCCATTTTGAAACGTTAAAAGAGGTGACGGTGGAAGCGGGACGCCCCGATACTATTACGCGCGAAAAATTGAAAATGTTGAAAGACATGGGAGTAACCCGGATTTCAATCAATCCGCAGAGCATGAACCAGTCTACGCTGGATACCATTGGACGCAGACACAGCGTAGAGGAGATAGAAACAGCGTTTGCAATGGCGCGGCAGGCCGGATTTACCAATATTAACATGGATTTTATCGTGGGACTTCCCGGAGAAACGCTGAGCGACGTGCGTCACTCTATGGATAGGGTAATGGCTATGAAGCCGGATAATCTGACGGTGCATACGCTAGCCATTAAACGTTCTTCTCGTATGAATGAAGAGGGAAGCGGCAAAATGGTGTTAGAGAAGGCGCTGCGCGAGGCGAAAACGCTGGACGCAATGCTTGCGCTCACAATGGAAACGGCGCAGACTCTGGGAATGCATCCGTATTATATGTACCGGCAAAAAAATATGGCGGGTAATTTTGAAAATATCGGCTACAGCTTGCCGGGGCATGAAGGATTGTATAATATTGAAATTATGGAAGAACGGCAAAATATCCTCGCGTTTGGTGCGGGCGGCGTATCTAAGGTGTATGATCCCGAGCGTAATCGGTTAGAGCGGGTGCCGAACGTCAAAAGCGTAGACGAATATATTCGGCGTATTGACGAGATGATAGAGCGAAAGCGGAAAGGAGCGCAGGCGGTATGGAAAAGCAAGAGCTAAGACAAAGCATGGAAAGCAGGCTTTTGCGCTTAGGAGAGCTTCTGAAGGTTTCGTATGGCCTTATCAATGAGCGCTTTGGCAGCTTTTTAGGGCTAACATTGCTGGTGTATATTCCGGTGAATGTAGTTTTGTATGTAAAAATGCTGCAGGTGGACCCCACGGTAGAGGACGCGGCTCTTATGCTGAACCAAGCGATGAGCGTTAGCGTAGTACAGCTGATATTGGTTTTTATAGAGATTGTGGCCGTTTTAGTTACGGCCGTGCTGGTGCACAATCAGGTGTATGGAGAACAAAAAATTCCTTTTGGCACGGCGTTTTATCGCGGCATTCGCATGTGGGTCCGAGCGGTTACGGCGCTGGTGCTCGTAATGTTAGGGGCCTTTTTATGTTTAATTCCGCTGGGGAGCTTACTGGCGCTGCCGGGCCTGTTCGGCATGATGCTCCCGCTGATTGCGCTGGTGAGCGTGTATTATAGCATGATGCAAAACATGGTGTGCTGCGCCGCTGCGCTGCGCGGGCATTGGGGGCTTCATAATTTGCGCTACAGCTTCTTTATTTTGCGGGGCTATATGGGAAGGGCCTTTGGGCGCATGTTGGTGATTAGCCTGATTACCAGCGGAATTTCCATGCTGTTTGAACAGTTACTTGCGAATATTGTGAGTTTTTTGACGCAGCCCTGGCTATACGTGCTGATCTGCACCGCATTTAGCGCGCTGATTTCAGTGCTCAACACCTTTGGATTTATTGCCGCCTCGGTGCTCTTCCTCAACCTAGAGGAAATTAAAATTCAAGAAGTCAGAGAGGCAGACAGACATAGCAACGGAGAATAGTTTTTTGTTTTTGAGGTAAACTTTTCCTATCGTCTTATATAGAGTACGGAGGTAGGAATATGAAAAAGAAAATACCGGAGTCGCAGCAGGACATTCAAAAGCTGCCGGAAAGCGAACGAATGAAATATGAGATTGCCATGGAGCTGGATTTGTTCGAGAAGGTGAAAGAGGTTGGCTGGAAGGGACTGACGGCGAAAGAAACCGGAAAAGTAGGCGGTCTAATAGCAAAACGTAAAAAGCAAAAACCTGTTGACACTTAACAGGGTTATACTGTATAATGCCATGTTAGGGATCAATGTCAGTGCACATTTAGATACATCAGGAGGATATAGAAATGAATCATCAGATTGAGCAGCTGGAAAACAGCATGGTCAAAATTACATTGGAGATTAGTCCGGAGCAATTTGAACAGGCGATGGAAACGGCATATAAGCGGTCGAAAAATCAGATCAGCTTGCCGGGATTCCGTAAAGGAAAAGCGCCGCGTAAGCTGGTAGAAAAGGCCTATGGCCGCGAAATCTTCTATGAAGACGCGATTAACGCCGTACTGCCTGAGCTATACGACGAAACCGTAAAAGAAGAGAATCTGGAAGTGATGTCCCGTCCAGAAGTCAATGTAGAGACCATTGAAGAAGGTAAACCGGTTGTGGTTACCTGTGAAGTAGCGATTAAACCTGAAGTTAAGCTGGGAAAATATAAAGGTCTGAAGGCTGAGAAAGAAGATGCCACGGTTACCGAAGAAGACGTGCAGGAAGAGCTGAAAAGAGTGGCTGGTCGGAATGCCCGCATGATCGAAGTGACGGATCGTCCCGCTCAAATGGATGACACGCTTACAATTGATTTTGAAGGATTTATGGACGGCACCCCGTTTGAAGGTGGCAAAGGCGAGAACCACGAACTGAAGCTGGGTTCTCATAGCTTTATCGATACGTTTGAAGATCAGCTGGTTGGGAAAAACGTGGGCGATGAGTGCGAAGTCAATGTAACTTTCCCCGAGGAATACCACCAGAAGGATCTGGCTGGCAAACCGGCTATGTTTAAAGTAGCGGTGAAAAAGATTCAGTTTAATGAAGTGCCGGAGATCGATGACGAATTTGCGAAAGAGGTATCCGAATTCGATACATTGGACGAGTACAAGGCCGATGTGAAAAAGAACTTGGAAGAGCGCAAAGCCAAACAGATCGAAGAGTCCAAACGGGCTAAGCTTCTGGGCAAAGTCGTGGAGAAATCCAAGATGGATATGCCTGAGCCCATGGTCATTGAGCAGTGTGATCAAATGATCAATAACTTCGCTCAGACCCTGCGCTATCAGGGAATGAATATGCAAAAGTACATGGAAATGACCGGTAGCACGCTGGAAAGCATGCGCCAGTCGGTTCGTCCGGAAGCAGAGCGGCAGCTTAAAGAGAGCTTGGTGCTGGATGCGATCGCTAAGGCAGAAAATCTGGAGGCGACGCAGGAAGATGTCGATAAGGAGCTGGAAAACATGGCTCAGATGTACGGCATGGAGATCGATAAGCTGAAAGCAGCTGTAACGGAAGCAGAAACGGAAAGCATTAAAAGCGAGCTGAAAACGAAGAAAGCTTTAGATTTTATTGTTGAAAATGCAAAGGCCTGAGTTTATCAGCGCGTTATGATTCAAGAAACGACTTTGGCCAAAGTCGTTTCTTGTGTATAAGGGCAAAATAATGCGGCATCCTAACAGGGTGTCCGGCAAGAAAGGAATGTGTGTGATCATGAGAAATGCTTTAGTACCTTATGTCATTGAAGAGACGAGCCGGGGAGAGAGATCGTTTGATATTTATTCTCGTTTGTTAAAAGAGAGAATTATTGTTTTGTCGGAAGAAGTGAATGATACAACGGCGAGTCTGGTTGTGGCGCAGCTTTTGTTCCTTGATTCAGAAGATCCGGAAAAGGATATTCATTTCTATATCAATAGTCCCGGAGGTTCTGTATCGGCAGGTCTGGCTATTTATGATACCATGCAGCTGGTTCGGGCCGACGTGTCTACCATTTGCATGGGCATGGCAGCCAGCATGGGCGCTTTCCTGCTGGCAGGCGGACAAAAAGGAAAACGCTACATTCTTCCCAATGCGGAAGTAATGATTCATCAGCCGCTGGGTGGCGCGCAGGGACAGGCCAGCGATATTCAGATTACGGCGGAGCATATTTTAAAGACGAAAGAACGCTTAAACCGCATTCTGTCGGACAATACCGGTAAACCGCTGGATATCATTGAGAAAGATACGGACCGCGACAACTGGCTGACAGCGGACGAAGCGGTGGCCTATGGTTTGGTAGATCAGATCATTACAAAAAAATAATATGACGAGGTAAAGGAATGGTTTCAAAGAACGAGGAGAAGAAACGGGTGGCCTGCTCCTTCTGTGGAAAAGGGCAGGATCAGGTGCGTCGTTTGATCGCCGGCAATGGAGTTTATATCTGTGACGAGTGTATTGAGCTCTGCGCCGACATCATCGAGAAAGAATTTTCCGAGTATGACGAAGAGTTTTATGCGGGAGATTTTTTAACACCTAAAGAAATTAAGGGGTACCTTGACGAGTATGTCATCGGTCAGGAGCAGGCCAAAAAGGCGCTGTCGATCGCGGTATACAATCATTATAAACGTATTCATGCGCGGGATCGCATTCAGGATGTAGAGCTGCAAAAAAGTAATATCCTGTTAATTGGTCCCACTGGTTCCGGTAAAACGTATTTAGCGCAAACGCTGGCCAAGATTATTAACGTACCGTTTGCCATTGCCGATGCCACAACGCTGACAGAGGCCGGATATGTGGGTGAAGATGTTGAAAACGTTTTGCTTAAACTGATTCAGGCAGCCGATTACGACATTGAGCGGGCAGAGCATGGCATTATTTATATCGATGAAATTGACAAAATTGCCCGTAAATCGGAAAATCCTTCGATTACGCGGGATGTAAGCGGAGAGGGCGTGCAGCAGGCGCTTTTGAAGATTTTGGAAAGCACGGTAGCCAACGTGCCGCCTAATGGCGGACGCAAGCATCCGCAGCATGAGTTTATTCAAATTGACACCAGTAATATTCTGTTTATTTGCGGCGGCGCCTTCGACGGTCTAGATAAGATTATTAAGGCGCGAACCAATCAAAAGACCATTGGATTCAATATCGACGGAACCGCACCGGAGACGCAGCAGGAACTGGATGCGAAAATTTTCCGCCAGCTTCTTCCGCAGGATCTGTTGAAATATGGCTTAATTCCAGAATTTGTTGGTCGTCTGCCTGTACAGGTTTCGCTGGATTTACTCGACGAAAACGCATTAGTGCGTATTTTGCGCGATCCTAAGAATTCTCTGCTTAAGCAGTATCAAACGCTGTTTAGCATGGACGATGTACAGCTGGTTATGGAAGAAGACGCGCTGCGGGCCATTGCGCGCAAGGCAAACGAACGGAAAACCGGCGCGCGTGGTCTGAAAGCGATTATGGAGGAAGTGCTGAGCGATCTAATGTATGAAATTCCTTCCATGAACAATCTGGTCAAGGTTACAATTACGGAAGACGTCGTTAACCAGAAGGCAGAGCCCATTTTTGAGTATGGTCAGGAACGGGAGAAGCCGAAACGGGACAATATCGATAAAGCGCCGGCACGTAGAGGTCAGACTGCATGAATATACAAAACGCGGGGCTCTTTGTAGTCGCTGGCAATACGAAGCAATTTCCGGAAGAAACTCTTCCGGAGATTGCTTTTGTTGGCAAATCGAACGTTGGTAAATCTTCGCTGATCAATTCGCTCTTAGGGCGGCGCGCGCTGGCGCGTACCAGCTCGGCGCCGGGCAAGACCCGAACCATTAACTGGTATTCGGTGGATGAAACAATTTATTTTGTCGATTTGCCCGGATACGGATATGCCAAAGTGTCTAAACAAGAGCAGCTTAAATGGGGCAAAGTCATTGAGACGTATTTGCACCAGCGCCAGACATTGAAATTGGTGATTCAGCTGGTGGACATACGGCATGCGCCTAGCGAAGGCGATCAAAGCATGGTAGAATGGCTACGGTATTATCAGGTGCCTATGCTGATTGTGGCAACTAAAAGCGACAAAATTAAGCGAAGTATGCTGGAAAAGCAGCGAGCCATGTTGGCCCGGCATCTGCAGGTGGAAAATCCGCGCGATATTCTGCTGTATTCTTCGCAAACGAAAGATGGACGTGACGCATTGTGGCAGAGGATTCTGCAAAGTCTAACATAAAACCGGGAAGGAGGCGCGCGATGGATCATCAGCTTTCGGAACATAAGCTTATTTTGCTCTATGTTATTCGAGAAAAAGAAAATATTAAAGTAACAGATTTAAACGATTTCATTTTATTTAGAGGCTATATGGATTATTTTTCCATGCAGGCGTATCTGCAAGAGCTGATGGAGGCAGGCTTGATTTTGCTTGTGTCGCGCGAAGAAGCGCAGTATTATACGCTGCATCCCGATGGCGAAAAACTGGTAGAGCTTTTCAGGGCTAGAATTCCCCATAGTATACGGGAAGATATCAGAACCTATGCCAAAAATTCATGTATGGGAGATTCTCCTCTGGTAGAAGTGGATGCCAAAATTGAAGAGATTCGAGAAGGCCATTTCGAGGTGCGCTGCATAGTGCGCGATTATGACCGCACGGTTCTTGATTTTATTAAGCAAGTCAGCGACGAAGCGCAGGCTAATACCATTCGGAATTTATGGCTTCAAAAAGGCATGAATGTCTATTGGAATCTGTTAAAGGAGTTAAGTTAGCAAACGAAATAGAGTCTTCGTAAAGAAAGGAAAAAACCATGAGTCTGAAAAAAAAGCCGGTAACCGGCATGAAAGATATACTGCCGCAGGAAATGGAAATCAGAAATTATGTAATGGATCTGATAAAAAAAACGTATGCTTCGTATGGCTTTGTTTCTATGGAAACCCCGTGTATTGAGCATATTGAGAATCTTTCCAGCAAGCAGGGAGGAGAAAATGAAAAGCTCATTTTTAAAATCTTAAAACGGGGAGAAAAGCTGAAACTTAAAGAAGCCCAAAGCGAAGCCGATCTGGTCGATGGGGGCCTGCGATATGATTTAACGGTGCCGCTGGCACGATATTACGCGAATCATGTTAGCGAACTTCCGTCTCCCTTTAAGGCGCTTCAAATGGGGAATGTATGGAGAGCCGATCGCCCGCAGAGAGGACGGTTTCGGCAGTTTATGCAGTGCGATATCGACATTTTAGGCGAGCCCTCTGCGTTAGCGGAAATCGAGCTGATTCAGGCCACTTCTTCGCTGGTGGGGCAGTTGGGCTTTGAAACCTTTACAGTTCGCATCAATGACAGAAGAATTTTAAAGGCCATGGCCGCCTTTAGCGGATTTCCGGAAGAGAGCTATGATACCGTCTTTATTATTCTGGATAAAATGGATAAAATCGGGATGGACGGAGTACGAAATGAACTGACGAAAGAAGGATTTACTGCTTCGGCCATTGACCAGTATTTAGGGCTTTTTGAAAAAGTTACGCCGGATCTCAGTGGTATTCGCTATTTGCAAACCAGTCTTGCCGGTTATTTAGACGAGTCGGTCGCGCAGAATTTAATGACAATTGTTGAAAGCGTAGAAACCGTGAAGACGGCGGAGTGTCAAATTGTGTTTGACCCGACGCTGGTACGAGGCATGTCTTATTATACAGGAACTATTTTTGAAATCAGTATCGACGGATTTGGCGGCTCTGTGGCCGGAGGCGGTCGATATGACGAAATGATAGGGCGTTTTGCGGGAACCCAGACTTGTGCCTGCGGTTTTTCGTTAGGATTTGAGCGTCTGGTTATGCTTTTAATGGAGCGCAATTTCCAGGGATTTCAAAAGAAAGAAAAGGTCGCGTATTTGCTGGAAAAAGGAATTTCGCAGGACAAGCTGATTGCTGTATTTCAGGAGGCGCAAAAAGAAAGAGAAGCCGGACATGTGGTTTCGATCAATATAATGAAAAAGAATAAGAAATTCCAGAAAGAACAGCTAACGGAGCAAGGTTATTCTGAGATTAAAGAATTCTTTTGTGATTAGTACCGGCAGGTTAAAACGGCCTGTTGATCAATGAAGGAGAATGACAGATGGAAGAGTTATTACAGGGTTTGAAACGTACGGTGTACTGCGGAGAGGTGACCAAGGAACAGGTGGGCCAGGTACATACCGTAATGGGCTGGGTACAGAAACAGCGCAATAAGGGCAGCTTAATTTTTATCGATTTACGTGATCGGACCGGTATTGTACAGGCCGTTTTAAGTGAGGACGAAACCGACCCGGCGATATTTGAAAAGGCCTCCCATGTGCGAAGCGAATATGTGCTGGCCATTACGGGTTTGGTTGCCATGCGGGAAGGTGCCGTTAACGAAAAGCTAGGTACCGGATTTTTGGAAATTAAAGTACAGGATCTTCGCATTTTATCGGAAGCGCAAACGACGCCGTTTCAGATTCTGGACGAAGTCGAAGTAAAAGACGAACTGCGGCTAAAATATCGGTATTTGGATCTGAGAAGGCCGCGCATGGCGCGGAATTTATTGCTCCGGCACCAGGTTGCCCAAGCGGTGCGCCAGTTCTTGGATCGGGAACGGTTTTTGGAAATTGAAACCCCTATGCTGATTAAGAGTACGCCGGAAGGCGCCAGAGACTATCTGGTTCCCAGCCGGGTGCATGCCGGAAAATTTTATGCGCTGCCGCAGTCGCCGCAAATGTATAAACAGCTTCTTATGATTGGAGGCTTAGACCGTTATTATCAGATTGTACGCTGTTTTCGAGACGAAGACCTGCGAGCGGATCGTCAGCCGGAATTTACCCAAATTGATATGGAGCTCTCCTTTGCAGAAGAAGACGATGTCATGGACGTCAATGAAAGACTGCTGGCCCAGGTGTGCAAACAAGTGGTGGGCTGGGAAGTGCCTTTGCCGATTCGCCGCATGACCTGGCAGGAAGCAATGGAGCGGTTTGGCTCTGACAAACCCGATTTGCGCTTCGGTATGGAGATTGTGAATATTGAAGATTTGGTAGGACAGTGCGGGTTTGGCGTATTTGAGTCGGCTATTCAAAACGGCGGCAGCGTGCGCGGTCTTTGCGTGCGCGGGGGAGCCTCTATGCCCAGAAAGCAGATCGATAGCTTGACCGATATCGTTAAATTATTTAAGGCCAAGGGACTGGCGTGGATGGCTTTTCAAGAGGATGGAACGGTTAAGTCGCCGATTGCCAAATTCCTGTCGCAAGAAACCATTGAGGCAATCAAAGAGCGGATGCAGGCTGAAAATGGTGATTTACTGCTCTTTGTGGCCGATCAGAAAAATATAGTTTTAACGGCGCTGGGCAATTTACGGTTAGAGCTCGGAAAACGCTTTAATTTAATGGATCCAGAGCGTCATGAGTTTGTGTGGATTACTGAATTTCCTATGTTTGAATACAGCGAAGAAGAAAATCGCTATGTTGCCATGCACCATCCCTTTACCATGCCCATGGAAGAAGATTTGCCTCTACTTGAGACCGATCCGGCGCGCGTACGCGCGAAAGCCTATGATATCGTTCTCAATGGCGTAGAGCTGGGAGGCGGCAGCGTACGAATTCATAGTCGTGAGATTCAAGAGCAGGTGTTTAAGTGCCTTGGGTTTACCATGGAACAGGCGCGCGAGCAGTTTGGCTTCTTCATGGAGGCGTTTTCATATGGGGCGCCGCCGCATGCCGGACTAGCCTATGGCTTTGACAGACTCATTATGCTGCTTTTGGGTGAAGATAATTTACGTGAAGTTATTGCATTCCCGAAGGTAAAAGATGCCTCTTGTCCTATGAGCGATGCCCCCAGCGAGGTCGATGCGCTACAGCTGGCGGATTTGCATCTTAAGCTGGATATCACTGAAAAACCGTAAAAAGCAAAAATAAAAACAGCTCGGAAAAAGTGGCTGTCATTGATGACAGCGCTTTTTCTGAGCTGTTTAGTTAGCGGCTTTGTTCTCCTGGTTGCCGGCGTTTGTATAAGAAGGGGGCAATGCCTTCCATAATACGGTCCATCGATTCTTCCGAGTAGATGTCAAGACGAATGGGACGACTGATATCCAGGCTGAAGATACCGAGCTGGGATTTGGCGTTGATTACATAGCGATCCTGAAGCAGATCGAATTCGCCATCGAATTGGGCAATCACGTGGTGAAAACGGCGCGCCTTGGCAAAAGAGTTAATAAGAATTCGTACTGATTTCATGAGTATGGACCTCCTTTCTTTTGATCACTTCCATATTACCTGTTTTTGGAAAAAACGTCAAGCTGCATTTCGCTCAAAAATATATTGTATTTTGCGATTTTATTCGGTATAATAGAAGAATCGATGTACCGGACAAAATGAAGTTTCGAGGTCGATTCGAAAGTCGGAGTATTGGAGTTTTACGTTTGGACAATCAATCAAAAAAAACAGTGGCAATCTGTAACATGGGTTGTAAAGTGAATAGCTATGAGGCGGAGGGTATGACCGAGCTGTTAGAAAAAGCGGGCTACCAAATTGTAGGTTTTCATGAACGAGCCGATGTATATGTGATTAACACGTGTACGGTTACGCAGATTGCGGCAAGAAAATCAAGACAAATGATTCATCGGGCCCGAAAAATGAATGAGCAGGCCCTAATCATTGCAGCAGGGTGTTATGTAGATCGCGACCATAGCCTCATAGAAGAAGGGGTGATTGACCTTGCGATTCCCAATAGGCAAAAAGGCCATATTGTATCCTACATTGAGGCCTACCAAAAGGGAGACGAATATCGCCCGGAGCAAGAGGAAGCAAAACTGTGGATTAGTCGGTTTGAAGGACGGAGCCGTGCTTTTTTAAAGGTTCAGGACGGCTGCCGGCAGTTCTGTACGTATTGTATTATTCCATATGTGCGCGGGCCGCTTACCAGCAGACCTATTGAGGAGTGCTGCGCCGAAGCGGAAGGTCTGGCCGCGAAGGGCTATTCAGAAATTGTTCTTACCGGAATTCATTTATCCTCTTATGGCAAAAAAGAAGGTTATCAGCTGGCGGATCTCATTGTAGCCATTGCGCAGATTCCGCAGGTTAAACGAATTCGATTAGGGTCTTTAGAGCCTGGCGTTATTACGGCTGATTTTTTGCGGCAGGTGCAGCCGATAGACAAGCTATGTCCGCATTTTCATTTGTCACTGCAAAGCGGCGCTGATACTACGTTAAAGGCTATGGGGCGCAGGTATAGCGCGCAGGAATATCGACAGGCGGTGCAGCTATTAAGGGAGGCGTATCCTCAGGCTGCGGTTACTACCGATGTTATTGTGGGCTTTCCAGGAGAAACGCAACAGGATCACGAAGCTTCGCTTCGCTTTGTCCAGGAAATTGGTTTTGCTCAGGTTCATGTGTTTCGCTATTCTCAAATGGAAGGAACCGTAGCGGCTAAACGCAGCGATCAGGTCGATGCGGTTATTAAGAAAAAGCGCAGTGAGGAAATGTTAGCAGTAACCGAGCAAAGTACGCGGGCATTTATGCAGGCCATGCAAGGAACGCGGGCTGAGGTTTTATTAGAAGAGCAAGATTCCGTCAGCGGGTACTGGTTAGGGTATACGCCCAATTATATGAAGGTAGCCATAGAAGGTTGCGGACCTGAAACAGGGGTAGGTCGTCTGGTCGATGTCACAATTGACGGCTGGGTAACGTTAGAAGACGGAAAGCAAGGGGCTTCCAGTAAACAAATGATTTTAAAGGGGGTAGATGAGCATGAGTGATGAAAGCAAATTCAGTACACAATACTTTAGGATTGTCAACGAGCCGGAAGATCATGTGCGCGATATCTTGATTGACGTGTATATGGCTTTGGTTAAAAAAGGGTATAATCCAGTAAATCAAATGGTAGGCTATATTATGTCGGAAGATCCTACGTACATTACCAGTTATAACAATAGCCGAAGCAAAATTGTACGGATTAACCGGGACGAGATCATTGAAGAATTAGTGCGTTCATTCGTAGAATATCACCAGCTGGATCAGAAAGGGAAGAGCGAGTGAGACTGATCGGTTTAGATTACGGCAGTAAAACAGTAGGGGTAGCTATCAGTGATCCAAGCGGTATTTTAGCAAGTCCGGTTGAAACGATCTGGCGCCAGGAAGAAGTAAACCTAAAGCAGACGGTGCGGAGAATCCGGTCTCTTTGCGAGGAATACGAGGTGCATACGATTATCCTGGGGTTTCCTAAAAATATGAATAATACAATCGGGGAGCGTGCGGAAAAAGTACTTGGATTTCAAAGACGATTAGAACGGGATCTTTATCAGGTTCAGATTGTGTTATGGGATGAGCGGTTGTCAACCAGACAAGCAGAAAAGCCTATGCTAGAGGCCGGTATGCTAAGACAAAAAAGAAAGAAAGTGGTTGATCAGATGGCAGCCGCAATTATATTACAATCTTATTTAGACGCGCATCCACAGCAATGAGGGGGGAAAATCAATGGATGAAAGCCAGCTTTCAGCGCTGGACTGGGTTACGGTGACCGATCTTATCGACGACGTTTCCGTAGACATGGAAGTGATCGATTATATGGTGTATGAAGAGCAGTCGTATCTTTTAGTGACTCTTCTAGCCGATGAGGAAGATGAAGTAGAAAACGAGGACGAAGCATTCATCTTCAAAGTGTGTCAAGAGGACGAGGCAGATATGGTTGTATCGCAATCGTATACTGACACGTTCTTATATGTTAGTACTGATTTAACGGAAGAAGAATTTCAGACGGTAGCACAGCGGTTTGAGAATTCAAATGAATACGATTTGGAAGTGGAAGATAATGATGACGACAACGAATAATAATAAACGTAAAACAGGTATGGTTAGACGCCGGCCGAGAAAAACGGTTAAAATTATCCCCTTGGGGGGCTTGGACCAGATTGGACAAAATATGACCCTGATCGAATGCGATGACGAAATCGTAATTATTGATTGTGGGTTGGCTTTTCCGGGCGATGAAATGCCGGGTATTGACCTGATTATTCCTAATTTTGATTATTTGCGCCAGAATCGTGATAAAATTAAAGGCGTTGTTTTAACGCATGGACATGAGGATCATATAGGGGCGCTTCCCTATTTTTTAAGAGAATTTCATGTGCCCGTGTATGGAACCCGGCTAACTTTAGGGCTGGTTCGCAATAAAATTGAAGAGTTTGGTATTAAAGGGTGTAATCTGATTATGGTTCGGCCGTCCGATGTAGTGGAGCTGGGGCATATGAAGGTTGAGTTTATTAGAACCAACCATAGTATCGGTGATGCAGTGGCACTGGCGATTACTACGGCGGCCGGTGTATTGATTCATACAGGTGACTTCAAGATTGATTACACGCCCATTCATGGCGATATGATTGACCTGCAGCGGTTTGCAGAGCTGGGACGCAAAAAGGTTTTGGCCATGATGAGCGATAGTACCAATGCGGAACGAAAAGGCTATACCATGAGCGAGCGCACGGTAGGAAGCACCTTTACCGAGATGTTTCCCCAGGCGCAGGGGCGTATTTTGGTGGCAACTTTTGCGTCTAACGTGGATCGGGTGCAGCAAATTATTGATGCAGCGATTCAGTATGGTCGTAAGGTAGTATGTGTCGGCCGGAGCATGGTGAATGTAATCAATACTGCTCTGGAGCTGGATTACCTGGAAGTGCCGCAGGGTGTGCTGATCGATATTTCCGATATGAAAAATTACGACGACGACGAGCTGGTTATTATTACAACCGGAAGTCAGGGTGAACCCATGGCAGCTCTGTCACGGATGGCTAGCGGCGAGCACAAGGCCATTGAAATAAAAGAAGGCGATACGGTCATTTTCTCTAGCAAGCCGGTACCCGGCAATGAGAAAACCGTCAGTCAGGTTATCAATGCGCTTATGCTGAAGGGCGCTAAGGTTACCTATGAAGACGCCCATGTATCAGGCCATGCCAGTCAAGAAGAATTGAAAATGCTGTATAGCATTGTAAAGCCTAAGTATTTTCTGCCGGTTCATGGAGAATACCGTCACCTGCACACACATGCAGATTTAATTAAAGGAATGGGGCATGATATGCGGAATGCGATTATCATGTGCAATGGAAATATTCTAGAGCTCGACGCGTATTCGGCCAAGGTAACCGGGTATATTGACGTAGAACCCGTTTTAGTCGACGGTCTGGGCGTGGGCGATGTTGGCAATATTGTCTTGCGCGATCGGAAAATACTGTCGCAGGACGGCCTGATGATTGTGGTTATCGGGTTAGAGCGCAGCACAGGCGCGCTAGTGGCGGGGCCAGATATTGTAAGCCGCGGCTTTGTTTATGTAAAAGAGTCAGAAGAGCTTATGGAAAGCTGCCGTCAGGTGGTATCCCACATGCTTGCGGAAAATGGTCCGCTTAACCTGATGGATTGGAACAACATTAAGAGCATGATTCGAGATAATCTTCGCGATTACCTCTGGAGAGAAATTAAAAGAAGTCCGATGATTCTTCCGATTATTATGGAAGTTAAACGTTAAGCACGGCTGTGGCTAACGCTTCGGATAGGAGGTTGTTATGACAGATATTATCAATCGCATTTTGGGTTTTCTGGCGCGGAACCTTAAAAAAGGGTTGATCGTTGTTACCTGTATTTTGGTGATCGCGGGTGTCTCCTATTTCGGATACACCTATGCGTATCATTTTATTCGCGATGATAATTACGAAACGTATGACCCAAACGGACAGGAAATTAGCATTGATATTCCGGAAGGGGCTACAACAGCGGAAATTGCCGAGCTGTTAAAGCAAAACGGACTCATTGAAAATACGTGGCTGTTTCGCATTAAAGCAAAGCTCACCGGCGCCGAAGCCGATTTTCAATATGGTGTGTACCGCTTCATTGAAGGAATGCCGGAAAGCACTATTATGGATATTTTGCAGGAAGGCGGTAAAGAAGAATCGGTTACCATTACGATTCCGGAGGGCTGGAGCGTACGGCAGATTGGCGCCTATTTAGAAGAACAGAGTATTTGTTTGGCTTCGGAATTTGAAGAGGCCTGCAACCGCACGGATTACGATTTTGATTATTACGGTGTTCTCGATAACCAAGAAGAAAGGCAGTATCTGCTAGAGGGGTATCTATTCCCGGATACGTACGATGTGGTGCCTCAAAACGGAGCGGAAGGCGTTGTACGCCGGATGCTGCGTGAGTTTGAAAGAACCTGGGAGCAGCACGCGGCCTGGCAGCAGCAGATGGAGGCCATGAATCTGACCATGGACGACGTCATTACCATGGCATCGGCCGTTGAAAAAGAGGCTATGCTTTCTTCGGAGCGGGCTAAGGTATCGCGGGTTTTATATAATCGTATGAATGCGGGAATGAACTGGGGACTTAACTGTACGGTTCTATACGCGCTACAAAAAGAAGGAACCGGCGATGATTTCGTAAGTTATGACGACCTGGAAGTCGATTCCGGCTATAATACCTATTTGTATACCGGGTATCCGGTAGGCCCTATTGGCAATCCGGGTGAGGATGCCATTCAGGCGGTGTTATTTCCGGAAGAGGGAGACTGGTTATATTTTATCGGCTATGAAGATGGAAGCAATGAGCATTTGTTCACCAGCGATTATGCCGAGTTTGAAGCCGTGCAAAACGGCACGTATGTAAGAGAAGATCAATAAAGAAAGAGGCAGGGACAGAAGATGATGGAACTTCTTGCGCCGGCTGGAAGCCTGGAAGCGCTGAAAACCGCGGTGCTCTATGGAGCGGACGCGGTCTACGTTGGCGGAGAAATGTATGGACTCAGAGCCAAGGCTAAAAATTTTGATAAGGGACAGCTGGCGGAAGGAGTGGCTTTTGCTCACGCTCATGGTGTCCGGGTGCATGTAACGGTTAATATTATTGCGCATAATCAGCATTTAGCGGGTTTACGAGACTATTTGCTGTATTTACAGCAGATCAAGGTGGATGCTTTGATTATGGCCGACGCCGGGATGATCGCGCTGGCTCGTGAGGTCGTACCGCAAATGGAGATTCATTTGAGTACCCAAGCGAGCGCAACCAATTATGCCACATTTAACTTTTGGCATCAGCAGGGCGTGCAGCGCGTCGTGGCCGCCAGAGAGCTTTCATTAGAAGAAATTAAAGAAATTCGTAGTCATACCCCAAAGACGCTGCAAATCGAAGCCTTTGCCCATGGCGCCATGTGCATTTCTATTTCGGGGCGCTGTCTGCTCAGTCATTATCTGACGGGGCGCGACAGTAACTTGGGAGCCTGTACCCATCCTTGCCGCTGGCAATACCGATTGGTAGAAGAAAGCCGTCCGGGAGAGTATTTTCCCATTGCCGAAGGCGAGGAAGGGACGTACATATTCAATTCCAAAGACCTATGTATGGTGGAGTATCTGCCAGAACTGGCGGCGGCGGGTGTATCCAGTATTAAAATTGAAGGCCGGATGAAAACGCCTCTTTATGTTGCCATGGTAACGAAAGTTTATCGTGAAGCGCTCGATGATCTTCAGCAGGACTCTTCGCGCTACGCGCGCAAAAAAGAGTATTACAAGTCGCTTTTAAGTTTGGTTAGCCACCGGAGCTATTCCACTGGCTTTTATTTGGGAGCACCGGGACCGGAGAGCCAGGTGTATGAAACGGCGGATTATATTAAGCAAATTGATTTTGTTGGCAAGGTTCTTAAAGTTCCGCAAGATGTGGAGGGCCTGGCGCTCGTTGAGCAGCGGGGAAAATTTTCCGTGGGAGATGAGCTGTTTGTATTACCGGAAAAAGGAGATTTAGAGCCTTTTATTGTCGAGCAGATTTTAGACGAAAGCGGAGAAGCGCAGGCAAGCGCGCCGCATGCACAGCAAAAATTATGGGTTAATTTGCCTTCTCAGGCTCATGCCGGTTGTATTTTGGTTAGAAAAAGAGAAAGCTAAAAGTCGTAACAGCGAAAGCCTCGTTTGAAAAAACGGGGCTTTTTAGTTAGCCGAGAATGTAACAGTTTTGTAACAGGTCGGGCAAAGTCGTTGACGAGGCGGCGGGGAAATGGTATAATTTCTCAAGTATAGGAATGAATCTGGCGAAAAAAAGAGACACTAAAGATATCGCTATTCTTATTTTAAACGGGAGACAGTATGAAAAATTATGAACCCATTAAACGGGTCATGACATTAGGCTGTATGCTGCTGGCCATCGCGGTGATGGTTATAATGTTTGCAATCGTCTGGTATCGGTTTTATGCGTTGACGATTATCTATCCTTTTTTCCGTAGGGGAAACTGGATGGTAATAGCGGTGTATGCCTTTTTACTATATTTGGGACTTTATATTAACGAGGGCAATAAAATTGGGTTTTATACCTATGGCCAAACCTTATTTTCGCAGCTGCTGGCCATTTTGCTTGTCAACATTTTAATGTATATCGTCATTAGCCTAATAGGGCGGCATTTCCTCTGGGCGGTGCCCATGATCGGAATTACCTGTGTTGAATTTGTCTTTATGGCGGCCTGGACATGGATGGCCGATCGTCTATATCACCATATTTATCCTCCGCACCGTATGGTGCTGGTTTCAGGGAAGGGGCGGCATGTCAACGAGCTGCTCCGTAAAATGACAACGCGGCAGGATAAATATCAGGTGCGGGATCGCATCGATGAATCCGAGGGTGCGGAGCGGATTTTGCCCCGGCTTAAAAACTATGACGCGGTCATTCTTTGTGATTTAAATATACAGCTGCGTAATGAGATCACGAAATATTGCTATGAAAATGACATTCGCATTTATGTGGCGCCCCGTATTTCCGATGTGATTATCCGTGGTGCCGACGAAATCCATCTGTTTGATTCGCCGCTGCTCCTTTGCCGAAACTATGGCCTTTCCATAGAGCAGCGATTGGGCAAGCGGATTATGGATATCGTGATCACGACGCTCTGTTTAATCCTTACGTCACCGTTTTTTCTTGTGATTGCGCTGAGCATAAAAATCTGCGATGGCGGTCCTGTGTTATATAAACAAAAGAGACTGACCATTGGCGGCAAAGTGTTTAATATTTACAAGTTTCGCAGCATGGTACCCAATGCAGAAGAGCTGGAAGGTGCTCGTTTGGCTAAGAAAGAAGATAGCCGGATTACACCGGTAGGAAAGGTGCTGCGCCGTTTTCGGTTAGACGAGCTGCCACAGCTTCTCAACATTTTAAAAGGAGATATGGCGTTAGTGGGGCCGCGTCCCGAACGCCCTGAGCTGGCAGAGCAGATCTGTAAGGACATTCCGGAATTTTCTTATCGGCTGAAAGTTAAGGCTGGTCTTACGGGATTCGCGCAGGTAGTAGGCAAATATAATACAAGTCCTTACGACAAATTGGAACTCGATCTCATGTATATTTCAAAATACTCATTGATTTTAGATTTGAAGATCCTGCTGATGACCCCCAAAATGTTGTTTATTAAGGATCGAACGGAGGGTGTAGATGGCTAGTGTAGAGAATAAAATTGCCGTTTCAGCATGTATTGTCACTTATAATAACGAGGACCGAATTGTCCCCACGGTGCAGTCTATTTTAGCTCATACCAAAGGAGTGCAGCTGGAGCTTTTTATTTATGATAATGCGTCTACCGACCGAACCGTGGCTGTGGTACAGGAAAACTTTCATCAGGTCTGGCTTGTTCGCGGCAAAAAAAATAGAGGGTTTGGCGCCGGCCATAACCGGGTCATTCCTAGGCTAACCTCGCAATATCATGTTATTATCAATCCAGATATTCTATTGCAGAGCGATGCGATTACAGCTATGGTTGAATACATGGAGGCCCATCCCGACGTTTGCCTTGCGGTACCTAAATTTTTGAACGAAGACGGTACAGAGCAGTTTTGCCCGAAAAAACAGCCCACGCTTCGCTATATGTTAGGCGGCCACTTCGAGAAGTATGGCGGCGTTTTTAAGCGCTGGCGCGATGCATATACGCTACGCGATCAAATCATCGACAAACCCATCGACGTAGGGTTTTGCGGAGGCTGCTTTATGGTCATTCGTACCGAGGTTTTCCGGCAGCTCGGAGGGTTTGATCCGCGTTACTTCTTATATAATGAAGACGCCGATCTGACGCGGAGCGCCGCGCAGCTGGGACGGACGGTATATGTGCCGGATGTTTCTGTGGTGCACCTATGGGAACGCGCCTATATGAAAGATAAAAAGCATCTGTGGATTCAGATTCAGTCGATGCTAAAATATTTTTGGAAATGGCGAGGAAAGTAGTCATGAAAAAGCGGCCATCCGTATCGGTCATTATGGCGCTCTACAACGGGGCTGCGTATCTTTCGCCTCAGCTCGATAGTATTGTATCTCAGCTGGCGCCAGAAGATGAATTTCTTATTATAGACGATGGTTCAACCGATGAAAGTCTGGATATCATCCGCGCTTACGCGCAAACATGGCCGCAGATTCAGTTAATTACCGAAGGACATCGCGGCGTGAAGCAGAGCTTCGCTAGGGGGCTGGAGCTTGCCAGAGGCGACATTCTGTTTCTGGCGGATCAGGATGACGTGTGGCATCCGGCAAAGCTTTCGAAAGTAGTTAAGCGTTTGGCGCAGGAAGAGGGCCCGGCCGTAGTGCTGCATGATGCTCTGTTTGTCAATGAGAAGGGGCGTCCCTTAGGGCAGCGACTCTTTACGTGGCGGCATGTGAAGACCGGCTTTTGGAAAAATCTCTGGCGCAATTCTTATATGGGCTGCTGTATGGCGCTAACGAAAGAGCTAAAGCCTTATGTTTTGCCCATTCCGGAGCAAGTTCCTATGCATGATCAATGGATTGGCCTCATGGGAGAGCGATTTGGTCATGTCATACTCTTACAGGAGCCGCTGCTGTATTATCGGCGGCATGAGGCAACAGTGACCAAAGACCGGCATCAGAGCCTGATCCAGATGGTGAAGGACAGAATTCATATTTTATTTTATTATAGTAAGCGAACAATAGGAGAGCGATAATATGAAGGGAATTATTTTAGCTGGCGGGTCGGGCACCCGTTTGTATCCGCTGACCATGGTAACATCCAAGCAGCTGCTTCCGGTGTATGACAAACCTATGATCTATTATCCACTGTCAACGCTAATGTTGGCGGGCATTCAGGATATTCTGATCATTTCAACGCCACAGGACCTGCCTAATTTTGAGCGTCTATTGGGTGACGGCTCCAAATATGGTTTGCACCTGAGTTATCAGGTGCAGCCTTCGCCGGATGGACTGGCGCAGGCCTTTATTTTGGGTGAAGACTTTATCGGTAATGATTGCTGCGCTATGGTACTGGGCGATAACATTTTCTATGGCAATGGTTTTTCCAGCCTGTTAAAGGAAGCGGTGAACAACGCGGAAAAACGGGGAAGGGCCAGTGTGTTTGGCTACTATGTAGACGACCCGGAGCGCTTTGGCGTTGTTGAATTTGACGAAGAAGGTAGGGCTATTTCTATAGAAGAAAAGCCGAAGAATCCTAAGTCTAACTATGCGGTAACCGGTCTGTATTTTTATGACAACCGTGTGGTTAAGCTGGCAAAACAGATGAAGCCTTCCGCTCGCGGAGAACTGGAAATTACCGACTTGAACCGCCTGTTTTTAGAAATGGGCGCGTTAGATGTAAAGCTGTTAGGACGAGGCTTTGCCTGGCTGGATACCGGAACCATTGATAGTCTGGGAGAAGCGTCGGATTTTGTACGTGTGGTAGAAAAGCGGCAGGGCATTAAGATTTCGGCCATTGAAGAAATTGCTTACCGGAACGGCTGGATCGACAAAGAAATGCTGCTGCAGTCAGCTAAGCTGTATGGGAAATCTACGTATGGTCAGCATTTGAAAAAAGTAGCGGAAGGAAAATATCGATACTAATGGAAAAGATTGTAATTACAGGCGGCAAAGGCCAGCTGGGCAGCGAACTGGCCCGGTGTCTCAAGCGGCGCACCACAGAGCTCGGTAGCGTTCCCTTATTTAAGACAGACTATGAATATACGGTAATTGACGCCGACGAACTGGATATTACCGATGAGCAGGCGGTTAGGTCCTTTTTCGCGCAGGGCGCGTAT
>CALWPV010000079.1 GCA_944383515.1 uncultured Clostridia bacterium | reverse complement strand
TTGCATATTTCAAAGCTATCGTGTATACTATAGATATTGGAAAAGGTGTATGTTTTCGGACTGCACTGAGAGAGTCACTCCGTGGCTCTCTTTTATGTTATAGCAAAATAATAGTATTCTCTATAAGATAGGCATTAAAAAGGTATCACGCCAATTCGATCTTCATATGATAAAAATTTTGACATGTTGGCGCCTTTCCCGCCGCCTGAGATCAAAGCATAACAGAAAAAGAGACCAACTATCCAGTCAGTCTCATTTCATTTGTAAAAGAAAATCCATACCTTTCTTTAAAGGTAAATTTTTATTTACTTTTCATACGTATCTGGGGTAGCAAGTAGGGAATTTCGGATTACAATTAAGATATTTGTCTTCTCCTTTCCAAAAAATTCCACTATGCACGTTTCCCAAAAAGAAACATACATAGTGGAAAAAATCACTTCAAACCGTGACGTCTCCAAAGAAGGAGAGAACCCCCACATAGACTAAGCACGCAAAGAATCGTCCAAAGGACAATCTGGGCCTGGTCACCTGTTTCAACGTCATTGCTATTTTGTAGATTTTCAGATACAGAAGAATTATCGTTCACCGTACTGTTTTCAGATATAGATGTATTCGCTGAAATTTCACTAGAGGAAGATTCTGATTCCGTTAGAAAAGAACTCTCTTGACTATTCTCTGAAGATCCAGCAGACGATTCCGATGAATTATTTGTATCCTCTTGCCCAAGCTCCTCCATTGAAAGGTAATAATACGAACAATGCGAAAGTGCCGGCAAGGTCAGAATACAATGTGAAGCATCGACTTGAGCTGACGAACCAAAACCTACCCATGTAAAATCCTCTGTCTCTTGATTATAATGATATACATAACTTGTATTGTTATACACTATATCAGCGAGTATACTTACTACTGTCCCTTCCGGAAGAGAGCCACTGTGCGCAAAATCTAGTACCATATATGGGTGTGTCACATTCAACATGAATTGCTCTGGAACATTACCCGCCTGACTAGTATAACAGTCAATATGCAGATTAACATCCATTACATTTTGAACCCGCTTTCCATCTATTCTCCATTGATATACAATTGCATTGTCGTTCTCAGCGTGTACACAGAAAACGATTGATTTGCCACTGTCTTTAAGATCACGGATAATCTCCGCTGAAACAATGTAGTGATCTATTGTGTCACTGTACTGTAAATTGACAGTTACTTCTTCCTCAGATCCATTCTGCAGCTCTTCATGGATTAATTCATTGGGAATGTGATCAAACACTGTTTCCGGAAAATCCTGATTGGTATCCATTGGCAATCTGGCCATAGATACATAACAATACATGCCCTCTGCTAGATCGCCCAGACTCACCATGCTCTTTGTATCACTCACTCGCCGTATATCACTCTCCCCCAAATACGTAAATTCATCGGTGGCATCATTATACTGGTAGGCATATCCCGTCCCTATATACGATAAATCCGCGTAGATACTAAAATTCGTTCCCTCTGGAAACGGGCCCTGATGTGAAAAATCAATGAGCATATAAGGTGCTGACTGCTCCACCTCAAACCCTTCTGGAATATTATTCGTTACACTAGCATAATAATTGATATGCAATGTCACGTCTACCGCATTTACAATTTCCCTTCCGCTAAAGTGCCAGTAGTACATAGGGCTGTCTGGATTTTGATATTCAGGATAAACGCAAAAATTAAGCGATTTTCCTGTATTTTTTAATTCGTTTAAGAGCTCTGCAGAAACAATATATTGCTCCTCACTCTTACAAGATTCTAAATAAACTGTAATAGACTCTTTAAATCCATTTTGAATTTCGTCACGGATAATATCTTCCGGAATCGTAGAAAAAACATACCCTGATAAATCATCTTCCGGGGGCGCCATTTCTTCTGAAAATTCTTCTACAGACACATAATAATATCCGCTTTCTCCTAACAAAGACATCTCAAAAGAAGAAGTTCCATAATGAATTGTCATGACATAACTTAGTCCTCTATATTGATAAGAGTCTTCCTGTTCGTCATAACGATACATATAACCATAATTTATATCATAATTTGTCTGAGTATCAATAATAAAATTGATACCTCGCCCAAATGAACCTTGATGTAAAAAATGAACAAATATATACGATGCATCCTGGTCAATCTTAAATTCATCTGGAACAGCTGGTGAAAAATCACTATAGCCTACTTCGACTCCTAAATTAATATCTTGCGGCTGCCAAAGAGTAGTACCGTCAAATCTCCACGTATAAGAGGGGGTTGTTTCATTTCCTTGAAAACTAAGGTCTAATGATTTTCCGCTTTCAATAAGCGCTTGCTGAATCTCGCTAGAGAGAATATACTGATTTTCACTAGTTCTTGCTTCAAGCGTTATAAGAATTACTTTAATATTGGGATCCTCGATTTGGCTCAATATATAATCTTCAGGAATATAATCATAACTGCCCATATATGGCGTAGCATCAGAAACAGTAGCATCTTCTTCAGGTGTAACCGGTTCACTGTCTACCACAACAGATGTATTGTTATCTGTAATCAGACTACTCTCTGTTTCAGTAGAGCCAATTTCCTCTACAGCCACCTTCGAATCCTCTTCTGTTTCAAAAACAGGCACAGATTCTTCGTTCAGCGCCAGCGAACTGTCTTCTTCTGTAACAATACTTTTTTCCGAGGCGGAAGCTACTACAATCTGGATCATAGCTAAAACCGTCACGATCAACACAGAGAGCCACCGCTTTTTCTTATTTTTCATACTTTTCCTCTCCTTCCAGGCATTCAAAACCGAAATGCCTTCTTTTTTTATAACGATATCCTCCTTCTTTGTTTTTGTCAAACAAGATCCCATTTTTACATACCTAAATTATGTTATTTTCATTTCTAGGATAACATTTAGCCTAATTTATTTGAACTATTATCATTACAATACAAAACATGCTCCCTCCCGGGCGGCAAGCCTTATTTCCACTTGCCTACCCAGAAGGGAGCATACTGATATAATATTCCTTTTCCTGATATTAATTCTCTATTTATGAACGAACGCCCAAGGCTCTTTTCAGCGCTATAGCAATTACAGCCACCAACAGTGAAAGAAGAGCAACGCTGCTCCATAACAAAATCGCATTGTTGTCTCCCGTTTGCGGTCCTTGCGTTCCCTGCGGCTGGCTATTTGAATCTGATCCGTTACCGGACGAATCGCCACTGGGCTGGCTGCTCTCTTCGCCACTTGGTTGACTGCTGTCACCACTTATCTGGCTACTCTCTTCGCCACTCGGTTGACTGCTGTCTTCTCCGGGCCGGCTGCTTTCGTCTCCACTTGGCTGACTACTCTCGTCGCTAGGCTGGCTACTCTCGTCGCCACCCGTTGACGCGCTATAGCTACAAGTAACAGACCCAATCGTAAGCGCTCCACTGCTCACACCGTCTTGGAAGCGGTAAACCGGACGCTGCCCATTCACTGTATAGGTAGCGTCAGCAATGGCAAACCCTTCATTATTCGCAGCCGTGTCCACACCGGCCGGCGCTGTCATTTGCACAACGTCGGGCGTTTGTGTGCCATTCAGCGCAATCTTCGCGCTCATATTGGCGTAGCCATTATCCGCTACCACCCAAAGCACATTCTCGTACGTGTCAAAATCCAGGGCCATAGCGCCGCCCAGCATGGGATCAATGTCGGCAATCTGTGTCACCGAACCGTCGGCGCCTAGCACATACGCATATACATGTCCGTTATCTTCCAGAGCCACAAAGAACACACCGCTGGCCACAGCCTCGGGGTAGTTGGCCGCCTGGAAAGGAGCCCCTGTGTTTTGGTCAAACAAGACGCCCTCTACCGCCGCATTCGAAACCCATTCGACAGCTTCAATACCCATATTGGCCGAAACCTGAGGAAGCGATGCCGTTAAATCCCACTCGGCCTGCGCCACCACATCGGGCCCTGGCGCCGAAGGATCTACCATTAAAATGGTATTATAATTGGTACCTTTGTCGCTGTTATTCCGCTCCGCGGCAATGTAAACCATGCCGCTGGCATCCACTGTAATGCCCTCGGCATCCGGGCCTGCCGCAGAGGGATCCGCGGCGTCCTTTTGGAAGCGCACGCGCTTGCCGCCGGCCTCTCCGGCGCTATACCCCTCGGCAAAGCTCAGCGTACCGTCACTGGCTACGTCTAAAACCCAAAACACACCCGTGCCATTATCCACGGCATAAAGCTGGCCGTTAAAGAAATCCAGGCCCGAAGAATCGGTTAAAAACGTAGACGCTGTGTCAAACACCGTTGTTTCGGCCGCGCCTGGCCAGGTAATAACATCCGGAATACCCGCAAACGCATTAGGCGCTCCCGGAGTCGCTTCCAGCGTATTCCGATACTCGCTGCCGTTCACGTCTGGATACAGGCCCCAGGTCGGGTTAGTATGCCCTTCCCAGGTTGTGCTGGCAATCATAATCTCTCCGTCAAACAAACGCACGGTATCGCCTTGGCCCAGGCCAAACCCCAGGTCGTCAATTACCAAAAAGCCGCCAGCCTCTATCGTTGTTCCTTCAGGCACCACATAAACATGCGCATCGTCATCGTCCTTAATTACCAGGCCAGAAATGTCCAGCGTATTCTGGGTCGGGTTCGCCAGCTCTACCCAGTCTGGGCCGCCCGCGGGATCATTCGACTGCACCTCGTTCAAAACCACAACCGAAAGCTCCAAATTGGGGGCTCCCTTCGTAGCCGTCGCGTAATCAACCAGTTCGCCCTCACCATCCGGAATGCGCGCATAAACGCCCTGCGCGTGCTCAGTCCATGCAAACTCAGCCACTAGCACACCGTCGCGGTTAAATAGGCTCACCTGATCTTCGCTGCCCAGTCCAAACGTAAAGTCTTGGTTCTGGTCAAACACATAATACGCGCCAGGCTCCAATATGGTTCCTTCCGCCACAGGCGTAATATCGTTCACGTGCCCCACCGGATCGTTATCGTACAGATACCAACCAGAAATATCTACCGGCGTCGTACCCACATTCTTAATCTCGGCCCAGTCGGTTGCGTCTCCGTTCGACTCTACTTCGTTAATAACAACTTCGGGCGCATACCATTCGTTCGGCATGCCCTCGGTTTCCTTCGTCAGCACAAAAGAACCAGTGCCGTCCGGATACCGTCCATACGAAGCCAGCGCTCCGTCGCCGTCCACCGCCGCATGCTCTGTCCAGCTATAGGAGTCGAGCAGCTCACCCTGCACATTGTACAGGCGAATGCTATCGCCGCTGCCAATACCAATGGCGTCTCCAAAGGTGCCTTCCGTATAGCTCTGCGTCTGATCGTCATAAATTTGGCCGCCACTCGCAGCATCCACCACCATAAGCATGCCGGGTTCTAACGTAGCGCCGCTGTTAAATTGCCAGCGATGATCGTCAGAATTATCCCGAATTTCGACTCCCGACAAATCGATTGTCTCATTCGAGGTATTCATAAGCTCCACCCAGTCGTCCGGCTGAGAATTAATTTCGTTAATCACCAGACCACTGGCCGACGGCGCCGGCGTATCCGGTTCCGGATCGGGTTCGGGTTCTGAAGTAACCACATTCAGCGCTCCCTTCGTGGCTGCTTGATCCACAAACTCCCCAACGCCATCGGGCACGCGGCTATACGTTCCGCCAGCATGGCCGCTATAACTATACGTATCGGCTACCGCCTGCTCTGACGTATACAGCGTAACTGTATCTTCCTTTCCCAGGCCAAAATCAAAATCTATGCTGTCTTCTAAGACCAGCACCGCTCCGGGTTCCAGCACAGTTCCTTCTGGCAGGGGCGTAGTTGCTCCCTCTGTCAAACGCTCTAACCCCTTATCGTCGGTTACAAAATAGCCGTTTAAATCGACGGCTTCCTCACCGGCATTATACAGTTCAAGCCAGTCATTGCCTCCATTAGGATCGTCTGATTCCACTTCATTGATCACTACAGACCCCAGCGCCTCCGCATGGACGGGCTTACTCCATACGGGTGACGCGGCTCCCACGGCTAACGCGGTAATCAGCGCGTAGCTCAGTAATTTTCGCTTCATGTATGCATATACTCCTTTCTCTATGCGATACATTCACTATAACAATAGAACGTAAAATGTAGTCCTTACCCTATGTAAAATTATTGTCAAATCACACCGAGATTGATCTATATCTCAAACCATGCTATACTACAAACAACAAAGGAGATCTTTCCATGAACTATTTAACCTATCTACCCGTCTGGGCCAAACTCACCCCCTCACAGCAAGACGCTTTAACCACTTCCGCTTCCCTTCGTACCTTCAGAAAAAACGCGGTGCTGCACAATGGCTCCGCCGACTGTACCGGACTATTCTTAGTGTTATCCGGTCAGCTTCGCGCTTTCACAATATCAGAAGACGGCAGAGAAATTACGTTATACCGTCTGTTTGAACGTGACATATGCCTTTTTTCCGCCTCTTGTATTATGAACAGCATTCAGTTTGACATTACCGTCATGGCAGAAAAAGACACCGAGGTGCTCGTGATTCCTTCAGAAACCTATAAAGCCATTATGGAAATGTCTGCCCCTCTGGCCAACTATACCAATGAAGTGATGGCGAGTCGGTTCAGCGATGTCATGTGGCTCATTGATCAAGTATTATGGAAAAGCTTCGACCAACGCCTCGCCGAATTTCTTCTCAATGAAGCGGCTATTGAAGGTACAGATACGCTAAAAATTACGCACGAAACCATTGGCAAGCATTTGGGCAACCCCCGCGAGGTAGTCACTCGCATGCTTAACTATTTTGCCGGCGAGGGACTCATTGCGCTCTCTCGCGGAACCATAAAAATTCTAGACGAAGGCCGGCTGGCTCGTATTGTTGACAAATAAAAGAGGATTACATAAGCTATAGAATGTTTTCCTAAATGGCGGTAAAATAAAAATGAAGCATACAAAAATTTTTTGAAAGGCAGCTACTATGTGTACCAGATTTGTTTATCGTGCGGCCAGACGGAGTCTATCATTCTTATCATGGAGTCAATCAAAACGGAAATGTAGGGACGCTGTTATATGTGCATGGCAATTCTGCCGGCGCATATCAAGACGGCGGTAACTGTATGACCATTGCCGATTTGACGGAGCAGTTTGTCAAAGCGCAGATTTCCTTTACCGAGGCCCTTCAAATTGTTAAGTCAAAGAAAATCGTTTATGCGCCGGACGCTACCATGCAGGCCATGCTGTCCGATGCCCATGGACGCACATTGGTAATTGAACCGGGAATTGGTTATCGGGAAGAGCAGGGCAGGTATTCCTTAATAACAAATTCTTCACACAGTCCGGCAAGAGGGAGCATGGGCGACCAGAGTTTCCTTTGTTTACTCTGCCAATGAACGAACTGTGTATTATACCCAAAACAATCACTTTGAATATATTGAAAAATTCGCTTTTTAGCTTTCCTAGCACTGACTCGTGCGCACATTTTTTCATAGGCGGCTTAAAGACAGAGAGCCAATTACTTTTGAATGTAATTGGCTCTCTGCCCCTGTCTGCTATCCTTTAAGTTATCGTTTTCAAACAGTACGTCTCAGCATTCACCGAATGCGACAGTTCCTTTTTTTACGCGTCCATGCCGCAGGGCGTTGACTTTTTACCGAGCTCTTTATCGCCATGTACCGCGTCATAGAAACGGAACCCACCCGCAAAATTATAAGCGTCAAACCCATGGCCGGTTAAAATTCGGCTTGCAATATAACTTCGCAGGCCGCTCTGACAAATGACATAAACCGGTTTTTCCTTATCTAATTCGCCAAGACGTTCTCGCAGTTCGTCAACCGGGATATTAACAAAACCCTCCACATGGCCAGCACTGTATTCTAAAGGCGTACGCGTATCCAGAAGGGTCACGCTTCCGTCACGCGGAAGCGTATCGGCCTCGTCATAGTACCACTGCTTTACCACGCCGTTCTTAATATTCTCGACTATATACCCCGCCATATTCACGGGATCCTTGGCCGAGGAATACGGCGGCGCGTACGCCAAATCTAGATCGGCCAGTTCATAGGCTTTCATACCGGCGCGAAGCGCTGTCGCCAGCACATCGATCCGCTTATCCACGCCATGAAAGCCAACAATCTGCGCTCCCAAAATACGGTAGGTTTCTTTCTCAAACAACAGCTTCATGGTCATGATCTGACCACCCGGATAATATCCGGCATGGCTCATAGGCGAAAGAATCACTTTGTCGGCCTCTATGCCCAGCGACTTCGCGGTTTTCTCATTAATTCCCGTTGCCGCCGCCGTCATGTCAAATAGTTTCACAACGGACGATCCCTGACCGCCTGTATAGCGGCTATGGCCGCCGCAAATATTATCGGCGGCAATTCTTCCCTGCTTATTGGCCGGACCTGCCAGCGAAATGAGGGTATCGGCGCCAGTCACAAAGTTCTTAATCTGCACTGCGTCGCCAACAGCGTAAATATCGGGAATGGAAGTCTCCATTTTCTCATTCACCAGAATGCTCCCTTTCATTCCCAGCTCTAAGCCCGCTTCTCTGGCCAATGCAGTTTCTGGAGTGACTCCAATGGCCATAATCACCATATCGGCATAAAGCGGATCCGCATTTTGCAGCCGAATCTGAATGCCCGCGCCGGTACCTTCAAAGCCCTCCACTTTATGTCCCAGCAAAAGCGCCACTTTTTGCTTACGAACCTCCGCGTGAATCATAGAGGCCATGTCTGAGTCAAAGGGAGCCATAAGCTGATTAGCAGCCTCAACCAGGGTAACCGCTACGCCGAGGCCTCGCAGATTCTCAGCCATTTCAAGGCCAATGAATCCCCCGCCAACCACAACGGCCGATTCCGGTTGTTTTGCCGTTAAATATTCTTTAATGGCCAGCGTGTCTTCTACCGTGCGGAGCGTAAATATTTTATCGCTGTCGATACCTTCAAAATCCGGCTTAATCGGCCGGGCGCCGGGCGAAAGCAAGAGCTTGTCATAGCTCTCGTCAAAAACTGCGCCGTTTTCCAGATTTCTCACCGTAACGGTTTTATTTTCCGGGTGAATGGCAGTCACCTCGCGACGAACCTTCATGCTCACTCTAAACCGTTTCCAAAAGCTGTCCGGCGTCTGCAAGGTTAAATCGCTTTCGTTTTCAATCACGCCGCCAATATAATAGGGCAGTCCACAATTGGCGTAAGAAATAAAACCCGAGCGTTCAAACACCACAATTTCCGCCTGTTCGTCAAGCCTGCGTATTCTTGCCGCCGCGGTGGCACCGCCCGCGACGCCGCCTACAATTACAACCTTCATTTATCGCACCACCTTTCCGCGGTAACTCGCTATGCCGCATTCCTATTGGGAGCTAAAAAGTTAAACAGTCCCATAGAAATACCTTCTTAAAGCAAAGCCAAAATCTGTGCTTTCGGCCTCGCGCCGACCGCTTGATTCACCACAGCCCCATTCTTAACAACGGCAAGCATGGGAATGCTCATAACGCCAAACTTCTCCGCAAGCTCCGGCTGCTTATCTACGTTTACCTTACCCACTTTAATATCGCTTCTTTCTTCTGCTATTTCCGATACCACCGGTCCTACCATACGGCAGGGGCCGCACCAATCGGCGTAAAAATCAAGAAGTACAGGTTTATCGGAATTTAAAACTTCATTTTTAAAATTTTCTTTGGTTATTGTTAATACTGACATTGTGTGTCCTCCTTCATTAGTTTGTGTCCTTAGTATACCTGATTTCCATTAATACTTCCGTGATGTTGTCACATTGGGCAAAAAATCCCTCTGCCTATGCTCCGCTTCTCCGCCAAGCATAAACAGAGGGATTTTTATGATTCGCCGCGTTACTCGCGCCCATATTATTCCAAAATTTTTTCCGGCTTAAACCGCAAATAATCGCCCGATACCAGGCGATACTGTACGCCGCGGTGCTCACCGCGCAGGCTGTCGCCAAAGCGACGCTCCCCGTGACAGTGCGAATACACCACTACGGAAACGCCATGCGCCTCGGCCATATCGGTAAAAACCGATCGCTCTTCTAAAACATTGGTGGGCGGATAATGCAAAAACATAATAAACTTCCGGTACCCAGCCGCCTCGGCCTGCCGAAACGACTGCATAAGCCGCTCCGCTTCTCGCGCCACCAGCTTTTTCGCCTGCTGCTCTCGCGTCTCGTCCCAGTCCACAATGCGCCCGCGCCGATCCAGATAAAACGGTCCTTCAAAGGTGAAGCCCTTCGTTCCCACCAGCGCATAGTCTTGATAGACGGCAAAATTATTTTGCAAAAAGAAGAGCCTCCCCGCAAACGCCTCATTCAGCCGCTCCGTTTTACCTACGTCCCAGAACATGTCGTGATTGCCACGCAGCAAAATTTTTCGCCCCGGCAGCCGTTCAATAAACGCCAGGTCTTCCTGACACTCAGAAAGCCTTCGGCCCCACGAGTGATCTCCGGTTAATACCAGCGTATCCTCCGGCCGCACCAGTTGATTCACATACTTTTCAATCTTCGCTTCGTGCCGTTTCCACACCGCACCAAACGCATCCATGGGTTTGTTCGCCTGAAAACTCAAATGCAGATCGCCCAGCGCGAAAAGCGCCATACGAGTCACCCCTTTTGTTTTCGAATTTTCCGCCGTTTTTCTAATAGCTCCTTGACACGCTGCGCCTGCGGCCCAGACGGGTTCTCTCCCAGCAGCTGGTCAAAGAAAAGCCCCACATCGACATCGTCCACAATGTACCGTACTTGTCGGTTCTCTAGCGCAATGCCCGCCAGCTCTTCTTTTTCGGTCTGCGTCCAGTCGGCAATGAGGCGCATTTTCTTTACAACCTCGTGTGTACTGGCAAAGCTGTTGCTGCGCTCTAACGCCGCAATTAAATCGGCTTTATATGCCTCGTGGCTGCCCTCCGCCGGCCTGTTTTGTTCGGTCTCTTTTTGGTTGGCGTAATGGAATTTTAATAACGTCTCGTTTACCGCCACGCGGTCAATAATGGTTTTCACCAGCCAGTCTAGCTGCGTTCCTGCGCGGTAATCGGCGGGCGCAAAGTAGCCAATCCGGTTGTCTTGCATCATTTGGTAAACCTTTGCTTTTTCCATTGTTTCTGGGTGGTAAACACCAATGGAAAGGCCGCCGTTGGCATTGACCAGCTTCATACAGGGAATATCGGTATCGCTATCGCCAATATAAATCATGTTGCGAAAGGGTACGCGCAGATCTTCTGGCGCGAAGCTGTCGTTAACCGCCGGATCGTTGATATCGAGCACTCCTTTTTCTATGCGAAACAAAAACTGGGTTTTTCCGGTATAATTGACCACTTGCGCGGGCCAAACGGCTACGCCGTTTTCGTCATAATAAAATGAGCTGGCATAAATCTTTTTAAATGCGCCGGCGCGCGCCACTTCGGTTCCCTCAATCATTTCTTTTAAACCGGAGGAAATAATATAATGCTCTACCAGAACGCCTTTGGCTCTTCCATAGGCGCGTATGCGTTCAAACCAGTCAGCTACCCCTGGAAATAGCCGCACCTTAGCGCCATACTCCATGAGCTGCTTTTTAGTAAACAGCACCTTGCCCGCCGCTCTGGCCTTCATCATGTACATGTACGCCAAATTTTGATCCATTTCATTGTCTTCGGCCAATCGATTGGTTGTTTTCCAAAAATCGGGAACTTGCTCTTCCACAGCCTGAATAAATCCTTGCTCCTGCATGTTTTCTGGCGACAGGGTTTTGTCAAAATCGTAGCAAATTGCCACAACCGGCTGCTCTTCTTTATATTTTCTAGCATGCGTCATACTTCTCTCTCCGTTACCTGTGTTTTCTTCTATATAAAACCGCACTCCCACATAACAAAGCGCCTACAACCGCGGCCGCCAAGGCTACCCCAGGGCCCGCGTCCCGCGCAGGCGCTTCTTCCGGTTCATAGCGGCAATCCAGCGATCCTATGGTTAACGCGCCTCCCAGCGCACCGTCTTCTAAGCGGTATACCGGACGCTGCCCCTGCACCGTATACGAAGCATCGGCTATGGCGAATCCTTCGGTATTATTCTCTATATCCACGCCCGCAGGCGGCCAAACATGCACCACGTCGGGCTGCTGCGTTCCATTAAACCGTAGCTGCGCGCCCAAGTTGTCGTAGCCATTGTCGGTCATGACCCATAATACGTCTTCGTATGCATCGTACTCCAGCGCCATGGCGCCGCCCAGCTCGGTATCCCAGTCGGCCAGCTGCGCGTAGCTGCCGTCTTCATTCAGCACATACGCATACACATGGCCGTTGTCTTCTAATGCCACTAAAATAATGCCTTCGCTTACCGAATGGGGGTAATTTTCCGGGTCGAACAGCGCCTTGGTTTGCTGGTCCCAAAGCCGCCCCTCGGCCGCCTCAAAAGGAATCCACTCCACCCCTTCTAGGCCCCGGTTGGCCGAAACCTCTGGCAGCGACGGCGTTAAATTCCATTCTTGCCGCGCCGCCACAATACTGCCCTCTTCCTTGGGGTCCACCCATAACACGGTATTCTGGCTCACTTTGGGCTCTGCCATGTCCCGCTCTGCGACAATGTATACCATGCCCTCGGCGTCTACTGTTATGCCTTCGGCATCCGGCCGCGCGGCGGCCAAATGGCCGGTATGCTCGGCAAAACCAATTTGCCTGCCGCCCGCCATACCACTGGCAAACGAAAGCGTGCCATCCGACTGCGCGTCAACAATCCAAAACGCCGCCTTTTCATTATCGACCACATACAGCTGCCCGTTAAAAAAATCGAGCCCCGAGGCATTCTCGCCAAAAACAAGCGAAGTACAGGGCGTTACGGCTTCGTCTCCTGGCCATGGAATCGTTTCTGCCGCCTGCGCTGGCAGCAGCAAGCCCAGGCATGCCCAGGCGCATAGTAACATGCCAGCACGCTGGCGAAAAAAAGCTTTGTTTCGCATAGCGTTACCCCCTTCGGGCAGAGGCTTTTCCTGCGGAGCCTTTCCATTCGCCGCTAATCGTATCGATAATTAAAAATTCTTGTGTGCCAATAGGCGTACCGTTACTATACGTTGAAAATGTGTCGCAAGAAATGAGGCTGCCCTGCTGCTCAATGGTTGCTACCGGCGTGTGGCCAACCACCTGCCAAAGCTCGCCTTCAGCATATAGCGGCTGCGCGCTGTACTGCGGCCTATACCACAGCGGGGACGCATCGTTCCACATACTGGCATGCGTTAAATCGTTTATCGCAGCCAACACCGCCTCATGGCTCTGCTGCTGTTCGGGTGGCACAACATGTTTTACAAAAGCGTCTAACAAACCGCCATGACAAAATAAAACCCGATCAATTTTTTGCACATAGCGAATCTCATTGTCTTCTGGCAGCGTTTCTTTAAGCTCTAGCAATTTTTCGCATACCGTACGCGTAGCCATAATGCTATACCCGCTTTCGCGTTCGTTCCAGTAATAACAAAGGTCATGGTTGCCATACACCCAAAGCGTTTCGGGAAAACACACAGCAAACGCGATGGCCGCGTCAAAAGTCTGCTTATACAGCGGAATATTATATTCCTGCCGCCAGTCATCTGGTAGATCCATTAAGCAAACGGCCCGCTCCGCGGCGCCCTGCGCTAATAGCTGTTCTGCCTGCTCAAACATCCAGGGTTTTAAGTGCACGTCGGGAATTACAAGTACCTTCACGGTCCCACTCCTTTCTTAATAGCCCATAATTTCATACGCTGTATAGGCGCCTTCCAGCTGATACCCTAATTTCTGCGCCAGCGCGGCGGAGGCTTCGTTATGCGCGTCCCAGCTGGGGTAGAGCCCGCGTTCTAGGCAGCATAGCATGAGTTTGGCGGCACATGCCGTGGCCAGTCCTTGGCGGCGGTAAGCTTCTTTTGTATCAATTTCTATTTCAATGCCGTCACGATAACGGCTGTAGGAAGACGCTCCAGCCACCGGCTCTCCCTGCCGCAGCGCCAGAACGCCCAGGCCTAGCTGCTGAAACGTCTCGTAATCTTGGTAGAGCGACACAAAATCGGCGCACCACGCAAGGCTCCGGCAGTAATGAAACCATGTTCTGTCAATCATACACAGAGTAAATTCTGAACTTAGGCCGGCCACAAAACCTTGTAGCTTTTCTACCTGAAAGCCTTGGGCTTCTTTTTTAAACGCGTAGCGCTGCCTTTTTCTTGCCTTTTGCCCATACACCTGCTCTATAAGCCCAAGCCAGCCCTGTGTTTGCGCGGTCATAATCATATAATCCTGCTGGCATATGGAGGGCTTATAAGCGACCAGCGCTTCCTTAGGTTCTCCGGCAAAGAAACAAAAGTCTCCTAGTAGCGCCATAGCCGAACGCGGCTGCTGCAGGGAGTCTACATAAATATGTCCCATAACGCCCTGCAGGCAAGACCAAATCATAGTATCGTCCCAGCCGGCAAATAGTGGCGCTGCCAGCTGTGGATTCATGCTTTCCCATATACAATCGCTATTCTGTATTAGCATACGTCGTAGTTCTCCCTTCTCACTGCCTTTTCACATATCAGTATCATAATTCCCGCCTGCTCATTTGTCAAGGTATAGCATATGATACGAAGCTCCGCATAAAAAAGAGGAGACCTTGTGTCTCCCCTTGTTTTCTTCTCTTTTTTATTCTGCACTGAGCAGTTCCTGCAGCCAGGGGTAATCGTCCAAACCGCCTTGTTCGTCCCAAACCGGAAAGCCTTCGTTTCCCTGCTGCCAGTATCCATATTCTCCATTGCCTTGAAGTACCGCCGTTAAACTGCCATCGGCCGCCGCGGAGACCGGTAAGGGAGTAAACTCAATATCAACTCCCATCAGTGCCTTTCCCGTATAGCCTTGCACACCGGCCAGCGCTTCTTCTGAAAGTCCCTCATACGTTCCCAGATCCCAGCTAAAACCATATTGGTAGACATAGGGATTGCTACTGGAAACCGTACCGATATTACCGCTGCAGTACATGCTGCCGTCTTTTTTACCTACCGCATAGGCCTCTCCTGTTTCACCGCCGTCTACCAGACCGGCGTTGACACAGTACCGCAAGGTTGAGCCATTGGCGGCTACAATGCCGCAGGCAAGGCCTCCCTCCTCCGCCTTTACCGTGCCATAATTAATACAGGCCAGTACCAATCCGTCATAATAACTGCTGCCGGCGTGCCGCGCTATAATACCGGCCGCGTTCTCGCCCGTAACCACGCCATAGTTATTGCACTGCACAAGATACGAATAGCTCTCCGCAGCGCCGGCAATGCCGCCGGCCCACTCGCCGGAAATAGTCCCATAGTTTTCACAGGCTCGCAGCAGTAAATCTCCGTCGGACGCATAGCCCACAATGCCACCGGCGGCGCCTTCCGTTGTTGTTACACTCACGCTTTCAGCCGTTACGCAGTTTTCTAAAATAGCATTCCTCGAGGCCGTTCCCGCGAACGCCCCCGCATAACGAAGCCCCATAAAACTGCTGTCTGCAATAGTGAGGTCGTGTATTTTAGTCTGCGGCGTATCGTCCCAGTTATAAACCAAACTGAACAGACCGGCATCGCCCCGCTCGGAAGTATCGAGCTGAATGCCGGAAATGGTATGCCCATTGCCATTAAACTCTCCGCAAAACGCCGCCTGCATCTGCCGTTCTTCCCCGTCGATTTCCACCGTATAGGGGCCGCCCAGAGGCAGCAAATCGCTATCCTGCGCAATGGCCTCCGACAGGTCAATATCGGCCGTTAACGCCGCGTCGTGCATAAGACGCCCTTCACCAATGCCCGCCAGCGTTTCCTCTTTCAGCAACTGCGCAAACGCCACAAAATCTGCCGCCGAATCAATTTCATAAACGCCGGCCTCATTTTGAGACAGTGACGGGGTTTCTTCCGCCCCTTCCTCAGCCGCAGCGCTTTCCTCCGGCTCGCTCTGCGCTACCGCTGCGCCCTCTTCCGGCGCCAGTTCCGGGCTACCACTGCAAGCTGCCAAACAAACCACAAGACAGACGATCAGCAGTAAAGCAGGCCATTTCTTTTTTAGTAGCATACTTTCTTCCTCCTCATATAGAATGATTAAGTAGAAGATAACATCTTCCCATTTTATAAATTCGTCTGCTTTCTGTATTTAGGGACACCATGCAATAAAAAATTTCTATTATCCGGCCAGAAAATAAGCAATACCCACCTTGGTATGTTCCGTGCCGATATAACCCCACATACTAAGGCATGGACTTCTTCTCTTTTCTCCATTAAACTTTTCCTAGGGTCTTGCCAGCAGCCACAGGGCATGGTAGTATAACAGTAGAGAAACAGCCATGCGCCGCTGCCGGTAGGCTCAATGCTAGAATGATCTATTTATGCGTAGTGTGCTTAAAGATTCTCGCTGCACGGCTTATATTTTGCAGGTTATTTTAGGGCAAAAGGAGTTACGCGTGGTAGAACAAACACTCCAAAAAGACTATGTGAATCTG
>CALWPV010000078.1 GCA_944383515.1 uncultured Clostridia bacterium | reverse complement strand
TTTACAACCCGTTTGAGTGCATTGTTATGATAAGGCTGTACAAGCGCAATGATATGGGAGGAGACCAAAATAGAGAGCCATTTCTTTGCCGTTGGAGCTGAAACGCCTGCGGCACCCGCCAGCTCCTCATAAACAACAGGTTTTGAGGTCTGTGCAGCAACAATCGTCATAAAATTGTAAAACTGCATTCCATCCGCAACCCGTGCCAGATCTCGAATATCCCTTTGCAGATAGGTATCAACATAGGAGCGGTAGTAAGTCTCCCAATCCACATTTTCGTCTGCATAGAGTTCCGGCATGGAACCTTTGAATATCCTGTGGTAGATCTCATTCAAATCTCTTTTTCTTTTTACGGACAAACGCTCCAGCAAATGCCCGGCTTCCGTTTGAAAAGGCTCGCTCGGTTCCTGGTAGATCTCCGCATCGGATAATCCCAGTAGGTTCACGATTCCGACCCGTCCGGCCAAACTTTCGCTGACATTTTTCATAAGATGGAACATCTGCGAGCCTGTGATCCAGAAATCGCCTTTTTTCTTAGAACGGTCAACGCTCATTTTGATATAGGGCAGCAGCTCTGTTGCATACTGGATTTCATCAATCAGTACCGGTGGGGAATACCTCTGTAAAAACAGGGCCGGATCGTGTTTTGCCAGGTATCTGACGTCAGGATCATCCAGAGTAACATATTTTCGCTCTATGCCTTCGTTTTGCTGTGCCTCTGCCATTCTTTGCAATAAGGTCGTTTTCCCAACCTGCCTTGGACCAGTTACCAGCAGCACCGGAAACATTTTGGACACCCGTTCAATCGTCTCTTCCACAGCTCGTTTAATATATGTCATGACAATCTCTCCCTTCAGTTATAGTATAGCCAATTTCATTCAAACTATCCGTCTAAACTAAATTGTCATTTTTGTTTAGACGGAGAGTTTGCCGCAATTCGAGTGACTATTCTAACCACCAATGTTAGCTGGGGGTTAAAAGTAGGGAGAATACAAAGATTGGAACAAAAATCAGGTTCAAATCGAGCTGTAAACATAAATCTGTTCCGAGCTTTATATATTTTTTCTCCCAGCCAGGCGCAATCGAAGCCATTTTAAAAGTGAACGACGGCGGCGCAACGGCTTCTTATTTTTATGGGCCATTCAAGCCGGCAGAAAGGTAAAACAAAATGGGGCATTACCATAAAAGGTAAATGCCCCTTGTTGGCAAATAATCAAATTTGTCAATTCCTCCTGAGCTTCCCTGTATTAGGCCGTGATAATGCTGGCTCTGTGCTGCGAAAACTTTTTGGCCATATAGGGATAACCTTTCCCTGCGTGGCAGAAAAAATGACGAATAGAGATAAGAAAGACTCTATTTTATCTCCATTTGGCGACATTTTTTTAACAGCAGCGCGAGCAAGTCGCGAAAGTGCCTGTGGAAAAAACAGTTGCATGCCGTCAATAGAGCTGGAAAAATAATAAGCTAAATAGAGGCCAAATGTTGTCCCTATTTCAAAAGATTTAATTGGTTAGAGGGGGAGATTGCCTCCGTGCTGCGCAAACTTTTTGACTATACAGGGATAACCTTTCCCTGCGCGGCAGGAACAATGACGAACGGAGGTAGAAAAACTCTATCTTATCTCCATTTGGCGGTATTTTTTCAACTACAGCACGAGCAAGTTACGAAGCTGTCTGTGAGGAAAAGTATATTATACGCTAGAAACGGATTCAACAAAATATCAAGTCGGATGGAGGCATTAGCCTGTTTCTGTCTTACATTTTTCTAATCTAGCAGAGGTAGCTATATCCCTGCGCGGCATAAAAAATAGCGTCAAAAGGGGACAGATCCGTGGGATCATCCCTGCTTTCCCCCTAAACAACGCAAAATTATTTCGCATAGCAGGGGTAGCAGCGCCATAGGGACGGACCCCGACACTGCCTTTGCGCGACGGTCGATAACTATAACACAAGGCCATGTCTATCGACATGGCCTTATAAAAGCTTATTCTTTATCCGTGATTCTTGCGTGATAACGCTGCAGAGAATGAACGGTATTACCGATCGACTCTTTAATGGCTTTAATACCCTGAATGGTTGCCTTGGCCGCTGCCATGGTAGTCATGTAGGGAATGCGCTGCTTAATCGCCGCTTTTCGAATATAGCTGTCGTCGGTACTTCCCTTCTTACCGATGGGCGTATTGATAATCAGATCGACATCGCCATTGGTAATCTGGTCCAGTACATTAGGACGGCCTTCCTGCAGTTTCGCTACCTTCTTAGCGGGAATGCCTGCTTCCACAATACGATCGCAGGTAGAGCCGGTCGCAATAATGGAAAAGCCCAGATCATGCAGGCCGCGCGCCACTTCTAACAGCTCGGGTTTGTCGCGATCGCTAACACTAATCAGCACGGTGCCCTCCAGCGGCAGCTTAGTTTGCGTTGCCTCCTGCGCTTTATAGAAGGCTTTACCTACGTTGGAAGAAAGTCCCAGTACTTCGCCCGTCGAACGCATTTCAGGTCCCAGCACCGGATCTACCTCGGGGAACATGTTGAACGGGAACACGGCCTCTTTAACGCCGTAGTAAGGAATGTTCTTTTCTTTCAGATCCGGCACAGGAGACTTACGTCCCTGCAAAGGCGCCGTCATAATTTCGGTTGCAATTTGCACCATGTTAATGCCGGCCACTTTAGAAACCAGCGGAACCGTACGGGAAGCGCGAGGATTAGCCTCTAGCACAAATACGGTGCCGTCTTCAATCGCATACTGCATATTCATAAGGCCCACTACATGCATTTCGCGCGCAATGCGGGTGGTATAGTCTTTAATGGTGGCAATTTGTTCCTCGGTTAATGACTGCGGGGGCAAGATGCACGAAGAGTCACCGGAATGGATACCGGCCAGCTCAATATGCTCCATAACAGCGGGAACGAATACGTTCTCGCCATCGCTAATCGCATCGGCCTCACACTCCGTCGCGTGATGCAGGAAGCGGTCGATCAGAATGGGACGATCCGGCGTTACGCCAACGGCCTCTTGCATATAGAAGGTCATGGCTTCGTCGTCGTATACCACTTCCATACCGCGGCCGCCCAGCACGAAGGAAGGACGCACCATAACCGGATAGCCAATTTGATTCGCAATTTTCAGCGCGTCGTCTACCGTTACCGCCATACCGGCCTCGGGCATGGGAATATCCAGCTTTTTCATCATGGCGCGGAACAGATCGCGGTCTTCGGCCATGTCAATGGTTTCGGGCGTGGTGCCTAAAATGTTTACGCCGTTCGCCTTTAAAGAATCGGCCAAATTCAGAGGCGTCTGGCCGCCAAACTGCGCGATAACTCCCACCGGCTTTTCTTTGTGGTAAATGCTCAGCACGTCTTCCAGCGTTAACGGCTCAAAGTAGAGCTTGTCCGAAGTATCGTAGTCGGTCGAAACCGTTTCGGGATTGCAGTTTACAATAATTGTTTCGAAGCCCAGTTTTTTCAGAGCCAGTGCGGCATGCACACAGCAGTAGTCAAATTCAATACCCTGACCGATACGGTTGGGGCCGCCGCCCAGAATCATGATCTTGGGCTTGTCGTTATTGACCGGGCTCTTATCTTCGATATGGTAACTGGAGAAGTAATACGCCGCGTCTTGGGTGCCGCTGACATGAACGCCTTCCCAAGCTTCGGTCACGCCGTCCTTTTCGCGCGCGGCGCGAATAGCGTCTTCCGTGACGCCAAGCAGGCCTGCTAAGTAGCGATCGGCAAAGCCGTCTAACTTAGCCTGGCGCAGAATGTGCGCGGGCGGTACGGAGCCGGCATAGGACTTTAGCATTTCCTCTTCTTCCACAAGCTCTTGCATTTGTTCAATGAAGTAGCGTTTGATTTTGGTCATGGCATACAGCTCGTCCACCGTGGCGCCTTTGCGCAGCGCCTCGTACATAATGAACTGGCGCTCGCTGGTCGGGTCGTGCAAAAGCGAAAGCAGCTCTTTTTTGGTGAGCTGTGTTAGATCTACGGTTTTGCCGTTAATGCGCGCGTTTACGCCGCCCAGGCCGTAGCGGCCGGTCTCCAGGCTGCGAATGGCTTTTTGCAGCGCTTCTTTATAGGTTTTACCAATGCTCATAACCTCGCCAACCGCACGCATCTGCGTACCCAGCTTGTCCTGAGCGCCTTTGAATTTTTCAAAGGCCCAGCGGGCGAATTTGAGCACAATGTAGTCGCCGCTTGGTTTATATTTGTCTAGCGTACCGTACTTGCCGCAAGGAATCTCGTCCAGCGTCAGGCCGCAGGCCAGTTTAGCAGAAACCAGCGCAATGGGAAAACCGGTCGCTTTGGAAGCCAGCGCGGAAGAACGGGACGTACGCGGGTTAATTTCAATAACAATAATACGATCAGAAACCGGGTCGTGAGCAAACTGTACATTGGTGCCGCCGATTACCTGAATGGCTTCTACAATTTTGTAAGCCTGCTCCTGGAGACGCTTTTGCACGTCTTCGGAAATGGTCAGCATAGGAGCGGCGCAGAAAGAGTCGCCGGTATGTACGCCCAGTGGATCAATATTTTCAATGAAGCATACGGTAATCATGTTGTTCTTTGCGTCGCGCACAACCTCGAGCTCCAGTTCCTCCCAGCCGAGAATCGATTCTTCTACCAGAACCTGTCCAACCAGGCTGGCCTGTAAGCCGCGGGCGCACACGGTGCGAAGTTCGTCCTTGTTATACACGAGGCCGCCTCCGGCGCCTCCCATGGTGTATGCGGGACGCAGTACAACCGGGTAGCCAAGTTTGTCGGCTATGGCGAGGGCTTCGTCTACGGAGTAAGCAACTTCACTGCGGGCCATTTCAATGCCCAAGCTGTCCATCGTACGTTTAAACTCAATGCGGTCTTCGCCACGTTCAATGGCATCAACCTGTACGCCAATGACTTTAACGCCATACTTGTCGAGAACGCCAGCCTTGTACAGTTCAGAACAAAGATTCAGCCCGGACTGTCCGCCTAGGTTAGGCAGTAAGGCGTCGGGGCGTTCTTTTTCAATGATCTGTGTTAAGCGCTCCAGATTTAAAGGCTCAATGTAGGTAATATCAGCAGTGTCCGGATCGGTCATAATGGTGGCCGGATTGGAGTTTACCAGCACAATCTCATAGCCCAGCGAGCGCAGCGCCTTACAGGCCTGCGTACCGGAGTAGTCAAATTCACATGCTTGGCCAATGATGATAGGGCCGGAGCCGATAATCAGTACCTTATGAATGTCGTCTCGTTTCATAGCTTCCTCCGTTTATTCTAAAATATAGGTGCCGTATTCCCGCCGCGCAGACAATTGGGAAAAGAGAATCTTAAGCAGGAGAATACCGATATGTAGTAAAAAGCCGTAACCCCAGGGCATTCGAAAAAAGGCGGCTGATCAGCTGCCATATTCCTTCGAGTGCATCCGAAATTACGGTGTCCGAGAAAAGCCTCGTCGCTTCTCATCGAATTACCTGCGATATGATACCACATGGTAAAGAAAAAAACAAGGGCAAATTCAAAATTCGGCAGAAAAGTGTTGGCCGCGGGCAACGATCCTTTGCATACAAAGAAAAAAATGATACAATACCCATATAGGACGCCCCAAGTGGGTTAACGAAAGGAGACTGCAAGCATGATTGATTTTCAAAACGCTTCATTTGTTAAACTGAGAGAAACAAACCCGGCGGATTACGACAACGTGGTTCGCCCGCTCTTAATACCGGGCGAAAGTGTGGCAACGGCGTTTCGCGGCATGCGCGACGGCGTTGTGTTTACCAATAAACGGGTGATTGTCATTAACGTTCAGGGAATGACTGGAAAAAAGAAAGATCTGACGTCGCTGCCCTATACAAAAATTCAAGCTTTTTCTATAGAAACTTCCGGCGTCATGGATTTAGACAGCGAACTAGAGTTATGGTTTAGCGGTCTAGGCAAGGTACGTTTAGAGTTTACCGGCGGCTGTAACATTGTCGCACTGGGCAACTTCCTTAGTCAGTTTGTTTTATAAGATCTAGCTGAACTAAGTTATGTCCGGGGGTTCACCGGCGTATCGTCTTCAATTTTCATGGTTTCCATTTGTTCTCTGGAAATACCGTTTCGTTTGCCCAGGAGTTCCCAGTAACCAAAAGAGGCTTTTATAAATGTCGCTAAGGGAATGGGCATGGTGAAGGATAGCGTGGCATAGTGGTTGCGGCAAATGCCAGAGACGAGCCTGTAAATTTGAAGCGCAAGCAGAAAACGGAAAGGTGTTGCAAGCACGGCTTCGCCACTGCCGATTTTTAGCGCGGAGCCGAACGAAAAGCCGTTTTGCGCGCAAAACAAACGGATCATATCTACGGCAACGTCATTTTGCTTAGGTTCAAAAAAACCACAGTTAATTACAACTGAGACGACTGGCCGGTGAGAGAGACGGTAGGCTTCAACAGATTTTAAAAACTCCAATAGCCTGACAGGAAGCGAATCAACGTAAAGCGGAAAAACCAAAACCACGTCTGAATAGTTTTCCATACGCTGACAAAGCGCGGCGTGATTTGTCGAAGTAATGCAGGCATAGTCTGAAGGCACGCGGCAAAATTTACGGAATAGAGAGGCAAACTGTTTAGAGTGAGAATGCGGCGCTCGAGGGCTTCCATTTATGAGTAAGATTTGTTTTTTAACTTTCATAGGCACACCTCGTTTTTCATAACTTGCATAAGGTTTTCTTCGCTTGTAAAAATAAGGCGATGGCGAAGGAAATTCAGATTTTTGGCATTGCGCTCGGCTAAACGCCGGAACACGTTTTTTTCGCTTTCTGTTATGCAACCGTAACCAATAATTAAGACGTCTTTAGGGGCGACATTTCGCTGGATATGGTGCGTTTCGCCGTCTACTACGCGAAGAAAGGCCTGTTGAATGGGAAGAGTGCGCTCGAGCAAGGTTTTCATGGGGGTATCATAGCCGCCATAGCATATGCGGCTAATTAAGACTAAAGAGTCGCACTGAGCAAAGAGAGGGTATACCTGCACCGCGTCATCACGAATTACGCATTTTCCAGGCGTCTGAATCCAGCAGCGAAAGCAGCCCATGCAAGGCGCTATAGTTAGAGCGGAAAGATCAATAACAGTAAGGGCTGCAAGGCCCTCTGGCATACAAATAGGTTTATCACTAATTAAAAGTTTCATAGGCAAAACGTATCTCCTAGTTATTTCTGTATATCATTAGAAATAGTATGGGTTTAGCAGACTTTTTTTATTATAAATTCGTTTCTGTGGCATGTCAATCTGGCGTGTGGGGGTTGCGGCGGCAAAATCCGCTCGGCATCTGGACAAAGCGCGTGGACGGTGGTATAATAAACCATATATTAAAACTTCTTTAAAAAGCAGGCGCTAACGCGCTTCGGAATGGAGATCGTATGGAAAAAGTTGTGTACCAGGATTTATATCAGTTTAATTTTATATCGGATCCGCTGATCGCGCCAGATGGAAAGCACGCGATTTTTGCAAGGCATAACGCGGTGGAAGAAACCAATGGCTACCGGAGCGAGGTGTGGGTAATCGATCTTAAAACGGGCGAGTACCACCCGCTTACCACAGGAGGCGACGAGCGCGGCGCGTTCTGGATCGATGCCGATACGGTGGCGTTTGTAACAAGCCGCGGCAAGAAAAAAGACGCGAAAGAGCAGAAAGAAAGCACCGAGTGGTATCAAATTAACATTCATGGCGGCGAAGCCGTACCCTTTATGAGCGTAAATGAGCGCGCCAGCCAGATTAAGCTGATTGACGAAAACACTTACGTGTATACGACCGAGCACACAGCGCCGGAAAACAATCCGCTGCCGGAGCCGGAAAACGAGGGCGAAGCGGCTGATCGGGCCGAGCAGGGAAAGGATTTTGACGTGTTTGACGAGATTCCTTTCTGGTTTAACGGCCGCAAGGTCATTAACAAAAAGCGCGGCGCCATTATGCTTTGCAAGCAAGGCGAGGTAAAGGCCATTACGCCGCCGTACTTAGACGCTACCGGCATGCAGCTTTCGCCGGACAAAACGAAGCTGGTGTATGGCGGCTGTGAATATAAAGATAAACAGAGCTGGACCAGCGGCATGTATCTCTACGACTTAACCACAGGCGAGACGCAGACGCTTGTAGCGCCGGGCGCCGTGGCCGTAGGCGGTTTTTACTTTATGGGTAGTGACGATATTTTCTTCACCCGCACGCGGGAAGAAAAGCGGGGCGACAACCCCGATTTCTGCCTGTATCATTTGAAAACGGGAGAGGTCGAAACGCTGCCGTTTCCGGATCTTTTGCCCTATAACAGCGTAGGCACCGACGCGGCGTATGGCGGCGGCCAGGGCATGAAATACGAAAACGGATACCTCTACTTTTTGCGCACTGCCTGGGGCAATTCGCACCTGGTGCGCATGAACCACGAGGGGGCCCTGGAAACGGTAGTTCAGGCGCCGGGCTCTGTGAGCGCCTTCGATATAGCGCAGGGCGTGGTCATTTTTACCGCTATGCGGGGCAGTAGCCTGGCAGAGCTGTACCGCTGCCGCGCGGACGAGCCGGAGGCAGGCGAAGAGCGCCTGACGCACCTAAACGAAGCGTATGAGCAGTCGCATAGCGTGATTACGCCGGAATACTTTACGTTTGAGAACCGGGAGGGTGTGACGCTGGAGGGCTTTGTGCTAAAGCCGCTTGGGTTTGAGGCAGGCAAAAAGTACCCGGGCATTTTGGAAATGCACGGCGGCCCGAAGGTGGCGTTTGGCTCCGTGTTTCACCATGAAATGCAGTGCTTCGCGAATATGGGGTATTTTGTGTTTTATACCAATCCGCGCGGCAGCGACGGGCGCGGCGAGGCGTTCGCGCGGCTAAACGGCCGCATGGGCACCATTGATTACGAGGACTTTATGGATTTTACCGACGAAGTTATTTGCCTCTACCCGGAACTCGACAGCGAGCGCATTGGCGTTTGCGGCGGTTCGTACGGCGGCTTTATGTGCAACTGGATCATTGGCCATACCAACCGGTTTGCCGCGGCTGCGTCGCAGCGGAGCATTGCAAACTATTTTACTAAAATGCTGTGCACCGACATTGGGGTGAATCATAATTCGCTGCAGGTCGGCGATCCGTGGGAGAATACCGAGCAGGTGTGGCGCGCGTCGCCGCTGCAATACGCGCCGCAGGCGCAAACACCGACGCTGTTTATTCAGTCGGACGAGGATTATCGCTGCTGGATGAGCGACGCCATTCAGATGTTTAACGCGCTGCAGCAAAATGGCGTGCCAACCCGCTTGGCGCTGTTCCATGGCGAAACGCATGAGCTGTCCAGAAGCGGGCGGCCCAAGAATCGCATTTCCCGGCTGACGGAGATTGGCGACTGGTTTGAGCAGTATTTGAAAGCCTAAAATCTATGAAAAAGTATTGACAAAGTAACAGGTCCGTGCTAGAATATTTTCTGGTATTGACCAATGCAGTTGTGGCGGAACTGGCATACGCGCTAGACTAAGGATCTAGTGTCCATTTAACGACTTGAGGGTTCGAGTCCCTCCAACTGCACTTTGTGAAGAGCTCGCTAGCATAGCGGGCTCTTTTGTTATGGTGCAGCCAGCGGCCTGAAGATGCGCCTTGTCATCTGTCTTTGGCCATGATACAATAATAACATATGCGCCAGCGTGCCTGGCCGCGCTAAAGCGCTTCGGAAAGGAGTTTAGTATGTCAACCGTTACTTTTTACGCCATAGGAGAAATTGCCGATACTAGCATTGGTTTTGCCGTTATTGTTGCCCGCAGCCGCGGGTATTATTTGCTTTGCCGTCATAAAGACCGCCTCACCTGGGAGTGTCCTGGCGGGCACCGAGAAAAAGGAGAAACCCTGCTGCAAACCGCCCGCCGCGAGCTATACGAAGAAACCGGCGCCACCGACTTTACCCTTACGCCGGTGTGCGTCTACGGCGTAGCGGGCGTACAAGGCGAAACCTACGGCATGCTGTACCAGGCAAATGTTCACGCGCTGGGGCCCAAACCCGACTCCGAAATTGCCGAGGTGGTCGAAAGCAAAACGCTTCCGAAAGGCGAGCAGTGGACCTATCCGCATATTCAGCCCGAGCTGCTGCGCGGCATACCGGCGCAGCCGGAGCACGCTCACGTGATTGAGCATGTTCCGTTTATCAGCCAGCTTGTCAAGTACCCCACCGGGTGCGAGAGCATTGCGGCGGTCATGGCGCTGCAATACCTGGGCCTTGCGATTTCGCCCGAAACGTTTATAGACGAGTATTTGCCCCAGGGGCCGGCGCCCAAGAAAGGCGAAGACGGCCGGTATTATGGCTGCGATCCATGGAAGGCCTTTCCCGGCACGCCGTACACCGACGAGGGCTGGGGCTGCTTTGCGCCGGTTATAGTAGAGGCGGTAGGGTGCATACCGGGCTATCGCGCCGAGGCGCAGTATGGGCTCAGCCTAGACGAAATTTGCCGGCGCTATATTGCACGTGATATACCGGTGCTGTTTTGGGCCACCATTGACATGGCCGATCCGGTGCGTCAGTTTCGGTGGTATACCGAGCGCGGGCGCTGCATTCAGTGGGTCAACCCCATGCACTGCCTGTTGCTAATTGGCTACGACGAAAAAGGTTACATATTTAATGATCCAACCGCGGGGGAGCGGGCCTATTACCCTAAAGCGCAGGTACAGCTTTGCTACCACGCGCAGGGAGAACAAATGGTAACCATAACGAAGGAGAACGAAGCGAAATGAAAAGTCAAAAAGAATCGTATTTGCGCGTCTTACTCGTATTAGGCATCCCGGCGATTATTGAGCAGTTTCTCATGACCTTGGTCAGCTATGTAGACACCGCCATGGTTGGCTCCCTCGGAGCCGGCGCGACGGCGGCGGTGGCCATTAACGCGTCGTCCACGTGGCTGATTAACGGTGTGCTTTCCGCGGTGGGCGTGGGCTATTCGGTGCAGGTCGCTTTTTATGCGGGGGCGAAGGATTTTGAGCAGGTGCGCGCGGTGGTGCGCCAGGCGGTGCTGGCGGTGGTCTTCTTTGGCCTGGTGATTATGGCGGTGGGCCTGGCTATTTCGGGGCAGCTGCCGGTGTGGCTGGGAGCGGAGCCAGAAATCCTTTCGGACGCGCGCGCGTACATTCGCATTTATATGCTGGCCATTCCGTTTCAGTGCTCGGTAGCGGTGTTTTCCGCGATTTTCCGCTGCATGGGCGACACGAAAACGCCCATGACGCTGAATGCCGCCTCCAACCTGATTAATGTGGTGCTCAATTATTTTCTGATTTTCGAAACAAGGCCGGCGGGGCCCATTACTATGCCGGGCGCGGGCCTTGGCGTAGCCGGCGCGGCCATTGCAACCTCTATATCTATTGCCACTTCGGGCACGCTGCTGTTGGTCATTATGTATCGTCGCAAAAGCCCGTATCAGGTACACCTTAAAGAAAACTATAAGCCCGATAAATTCATTATTCGCAAGGCGTTTCAGCTAAGCGTGCCGGTGGCGCTGGAGCGCATTACCATGTCGTCGGGACAGATTTTTATGACGAAAATGGTGTCGGGCCTGGGCACCGCGGCGCTGGCGGCCAACCATGTGGCGGTTACGGCCGAGGGGCTCAGCTACATGCCGGCTACCGGTATTTCGTTTGCGGCCACCACGCTGGTAGGGCAGTCGCTGGGCGCGAAAAACATGGCGCGCGCCAAAACTTATGGCAAGCTTTCCGGCTGGGTGGGGTTTGCCCTGTCTACTTTTATGGGAGCGCTGCTGTTTTTGTTCAGCCAGCCGCTGGCCACCATTTTCTCTTCCGATCACGCGGTGATCAACATGGCGGCGGCCATGCTCCGGATCGTGGCCTTTGCCGAGCCGATGTTTGGGGTTTCCATTGTCCTCTCCGGCGCGCTGCGCGGAGCGGGCGATACGCGTTATCCGTTTTTCGTGGGCCTGTTTAGCATGGTAGGGCTGCGCTGCGTGCTGGCTCCCATATTTATTTATGGCCTAGGCATGGGGCTGGAGGCCGTATGGATTGCCATGGTTATTGATCTGTGTGTGCGCGGGTTGCTCTGTATTTGGCGCTTTGGATCTGGCAAATGGGAGCGGTATAGCGCGAAGCTGTCGGAGTAGGCGGGTTAAACGAATAAGCTAAAAAAGTAAAAGAGGGGAAGTGCAGTATGAGAGAACGGCCGATTTCAGAAAAATTTTGGCCTATGCTGCGGCGGGTCAGCTTGGCTTCGGCGCTGTTAAAGCTGGTAGCCATTCCTGTAAACCTAATCCATGCCCGATTACTGTCCGGTGTTGTTACGGCGGCAACGGCGGGGCAGTATAGTGCCGTGCTGCAAAAAGGTGGTGTTATTCTGCTGCTTCTGCTAGGTGTAAAGCTTTTGGCAATGCTAACGCAAGACGCGTATCAGTGCGCCAGGTCAAAGGCCGCGCACCAATGCAAAATGCTCCTTTACAAATGGTATCTTTCCAGTCCGCTTTCTCTTTTATATCAATCAACGGCGGGCGAAGCCAACATTATTTTAAACTCCGATTTTAATACGGTAACAGAAAAAATCACAGAAGTGTATCCGGCGCTCGTAGCCGGAATGGCAACGGTAGTTACCTATTTTGTTTTCTTATGGATACAGTCACCGTTCATTGCCGTTATACTATTAGTGATTTCTATGTTACAGGCAGTGCCTCCGCTCATTTCTAAGCACTTTTTTGAAAAATACGATGTAACGGATAAGGAATTAGAGAAGCAGGATTCGGATTATGTTTTAGAGTACTGTCATGGGTTTGTAACCATTAAAATGCTGCATTTGAAGCAGTGGTGTTTGGAACGCTCTCGGTGTTTACATCGGCAGTGGTGGAGAGTCGCCAATCGTCTGCAGGCCACGTTTCAGATTCAATTTTCTTTAAACAGCATTGTTAGTAATATTTTGACCTATGGCACGTATGCCATTGTAGGGGTATTAATACTATGGGGCAACACGCAAGTGACGGTGGGCATTGAAGCCATTGCTTTATCGAGCAGTTTGTATGCCGCGGCTAAATCCATATTTCAACAAATCACAGCCTTTGCTTTATCAAGAACGGCGGAAAACAGAATTAGCAAGTTTGGAAACCCGAAGACGCATGCTTGTGCTATGCTTAACTCGAATGCGGACGTTTGCTTTACTAATGTTTCCTGTAAGCTTGAAGAAAAGCAGGTTTTTAGCGACCTCACTGTGAGTATACCGTTATCTAGGGGTATTACGATTATAAAAGGTGAAAATGGGGCAGGAAAATCAACGCTTATGAAGTTGGCGCTGGGCTTGGTGGAGTATCAAAAAGGAGAAATTCGGATAGGTGGCATTCGGCCAGAGCGGCTTTCCTATGACAATTTTCCGGAAAAGATCTTTTTTCTTCCGCAGGAGGATGCCCTGTATGAGCTGACGCCTTGTGATTTATATGAGATTCTTTTGCCCCACGTACAGAAGGAGCAAGCTTTGGCTATATTACACGATTGGGGCGCGCAGGAGAGCATCTATACGCAGAAAATTCCTACGTTGTCTGGTGGAGAACGAAAAAAGGTGTTTCTGTCATTAGCTTTTGCTGTGGATCCAGACATACTTATAATGGACGAGCCAACGAATTCTCTTGATGCCAAAAGCAGTATGACGTTGGTTCAGCTTGTAAAAGAACGTACAAAAGGAACGATTTTGATTACGCATAACGAAGCGTTAATGGCAATTGGTTCGGTGATTTATCAAGTGCAGGAAGGAGGGGTTCGCATTGAAAAGGACACTGAGAAAAGAGATCTATAAAGATACATTCCAATATATTTGGGTTCCCATTTGCCTCAGCGTTTTTCAGGCGTGCCTCCAGGGCTTTTTATCGGTTAAGTATGCGAATATTTTTGGCAATTTCGCAGATGCTGTCTTTGCGCTTAACTTTGCCGAAGGGCTAAGGGATATTTATTCTTTTTTAGTGGCTTTGCTTATTACGGTGCTTTTGATTCCGGCACTTGCTTTTGTGAATGATGTGGTTTTAGTAAAGAATGCACTTTCGCACGATAGAAAAGTATTGGGAAGGTTTTTGGACAAAAGTTGCGATGCGGTTAACAAAATTCAAGCGGGCGACATGCTAAACCGGCTGAATGAAGACCCTAATGAGCTGAGAATAGAGCTTATTTTTATTTTTTCTTCAGCACTTATGATACCGCCTACGGCGGTCTACCTCATTTTTAATGTTGTATCCATTAGTTTAGAGTACTTTGGAATTGTTTTGGCGGTTTCTCTGATTCAGTTTTTGGTTCCGGTACTAGTAAAAAAAGCGGAGAAAAAATATCATAAAGAAGAAAAGGAGTATAATGCGGTTGTACGCTCATATGAAACCGATATAGCGGATCGAGCCTATTTGGTCAATTTATTTGGTATGAGAGAGGCAATAATTCATTGTCTGGACCAGCTCTACATTGCCTTCTTTAAAAATACAGAACGGAAAAGTATTCGTCTGCATGCTTTTAGCGAGAACGTGCAATCTTTTGCCGATACATTTTGTCTTATGATTATTTTACTAGTGGGGGCCTATTTTGTGGCCAGGCAAAAAATAACCCCCGGAGCGGTTGCGGCAATGGTGGGATATTATTCCGTTTTGAATACCATTATTAACAATTTAGCTTATACCATTCGGAAAGTTCCGATTCTGGATAATCTGGCAGGTAGGCTAGAATATTTTTACGCAGACAAAGAAGTGATTGAAGGGATATCCGTGCAAGAATTTGATCTGCTTCAGGGAGAGAAGGTAATGGTTATACGGGACGGTAAGTCTGTGTTCGAACCGCTTTCTTTTACGGTAAAGCGTGGAGATAAGACTATAATATGCGGAGAAAACGGAAGCGGTAAATCGACGCTTATGAAAATTATGCTTGGTTTGCTAAGAGAATATCAGGGCAAGATTAAGATTAACGGAACGGAAATTTCTAAGATCAACATAGATTCGTATCGCAGCCTCGTGGCATATGCACCGCAAGATCCCTATTTATTCCGAGGAACGGTCTTTGAGAATATTAAGCTTGCCAAAAGAGATGCAGAGGACGCAGAAATAAAGCGGTTACTACAAGAGTACGGAATACTGAACATAGCGGATCGCGAGATCGGCAGTGGAGGATATGAACTGTCTGGCGGCGAAAAGCAGAAGCTATCCATTATTCGTGCGATGATAAAAGATTCGCAGATTGTGTTTATCGACGAACCCGAAAACAATTTGGACGCAAGAGCTATGAGAAAAATGGAAAACTGGGTACAAAGCAGTAATAAAACGGTTGTTTACGTTTCGCATAGCCCAAAACTCATAGCCTGTGCCACTCAAAGGGTAGATTTGTAGTTTGGAAAGGAAAGTCGATTCTTTTCCTGAAAAACATGAAAAGATTAACGGTAGAAATTACCGTATGAAAATGAGAAGGAGGGAAAACACCATGTGTCGTCCGTTTTCGATATTATATTTAGAAGACGAGGCCTCAGATGCCTGTGAATTTGCGAAAATGATTCAGGATATTTTTAAAACAGAGTATGGAGAGAAAGAGACTGAGCCTTTTTTGACTTCAGAAACTGTCAAACAGTATTTAGGTGGCAAGGGCATTGACTGGATCGAGCATTACCGGCAGTTTTTAGAGTGTTTAGAACAGCCAGAGAAATTTCAACACTATACTTTGTTTCTCATAGACATGAAAATGGAAGGAGAGGGAGGCGTACGAGGATGGGAAATGATAGAAAAAATAAGGGAGAAGCGCCCTCGTCAGCCCTCTCCCATCTGGATTCTGTCGAACTACAGTTTTTTTGCGCGGCCAGCTCAAAAAGAATACCATATACAGCACTTTTTTATTAAAAATGCGGAAGGCTATAGCCGATTAAGGGACGAACTCATAGATCGCTTTCTTCCCGTTACGGCAGTGCCGCCTAAACAGTACCTGGAGTTTCCGGATAGTATGGATCAAATGGTTCGCGTTCCGGTGTCCCAGATTGTGAGCATTGAAGTTGTCAATCGGCGTCACTATTTGTATCAGTTAGACTCCAAAGGCATAATGGCACACAAAAGAGGGTTTCCGCCGCACAAGATATTTGAGATTGCTAAGAAGCAAATTAAAGACCAAGCCATTCATGACCTCGTGCAAATTTCTCATACTGCCATTATCAATACAAAACTCGTGGAACATATTCAGGGAAGCGGAAAAAGGTATTTCGTTTGGCTGAGTCAGCGAGGCGATAATAAGCCTTTAGCTGTAAGCTATACTTACTTGAAAAATTTAAAAGAGATCTATGGCGATCCATTACCTCTTTTCTAGTTAATGTTTAGGGGGCTTCCTTAATAATTTCAGCTCTCCACCTGAAATAAAATAGTATATTAAAAAGGGGGGATTTATTGTGTATGACATTGTTGCAATTGTAATGGAAATATTTACTGTTACTTTGCTATCGAATCTTTTGTATGTCAACAAGATTGGTTCTTCAAGATATCTAATTATCGGATTTTTTTCAATATGTTATGCTGTTCTTGACCAATATGTGACAAATATTTCGCCGTTTTGTCATTATTTGGTGTATACGGTATTAGTTTTAGGCATACATAGGGGAGAGCCAATCTGGGTGGCGCCATTGGCGGCATTACTTGCGTATGCTATGCTTATTTATCTGCAGGTGATCTGTTTAAGGTGGTTTTCCTCTGCATGGCTGGCCTCTCATTATGAATTAGCTGGTTTAGTTGTTAATCTGATTGTGCTTTCTTTGGCAGTGCTGCTTCGTTTGCTCCTTACTACAATGGATATTAACGTGCAATATAGTCATTTAAAACCTTGGCAGGTTGCGACAGTAAGTTGCATTGCGGCAGGCGTGATTCTTTTTTGCTATGTATATAAGCCAATATTGGAAGAGCAGTACTATATAGATAGTTATGTTTGGCTTTGTTTTGTAGGCGGCATTTTATTCCTGATCTTACTTGTTGAACGGCAATCGTCAAGAATGAAAAATAAAGAGATAATAAGAAGATTACAAAAACAACTCGATAAGGAGGCTGGTTACCGTCACGATTATGAGAAACAATTAAAAGTATTGGACAGGGAAGGAGCGCTGTATGCTGCTGAAATTATGAAGGAGAACCAATTGGAGGTGAACCTTGATAGGCTTCCGGAATTCCCTCGAAAGGTAATGGAAAGATATCTGATCGAATGTAAACAAAAAGGAATAGAGCTTAAACTAGCGGTTCCAGAACCTGTGGTGAAGTGGAGAATGAATTTAAAAGACACTATATCGGTATTAGGGAATTTGCTTGAAAATGCCGTGGAAGCGGTAAGTACCCTGCCAGAGCCGGATAAATGGGTAGAAATGGTTTTTCAATATGTTTCTAAAAGTCAAGATTTACAATTTGTTATTAGAAATCCTTTTATGGGAGAAGAAAAGCAGACAAATTTAATCATGAATAAAGGCATTAGCACAAAAGGAGAAGGCAGAGGATATGGATTATATATTGTCGGAAAGAAGATAAGGAGATGTCAGGGGGAAGTTAGAATTTATTCGAAGCATCATGTTTTTACAGTAATGGTAGATATCCCTAACACATAAAACTTGAAAAGTCAATAGAAAAATAGAAATAAAGTGAAAAAATTACAAAAGCAGGAAGCTTCTCCTTGCTTTTGTTTGTTAGTATAGAAATATATTCGAAATTATTGAAAGTAAAAGAGATATTTGTTAAACTTTAAATGCCGAACATATGTTAATAGCAACTGTTAGATATGATCTGCAATGAGTAGACAAAACTCTGGAAGCAGTAATAAGGAAAACTTTTTAATACTATCAGGATATCAAGAGGTGACACATATGAATGAATTAAAAAAACTTCGGGGAATGTTATTTACGTTAGGCAATGTAAAAGTAAATTCTAATACAAAGTATAGCTTTCCAAATTCTACTCCGGATCCGAGAACCAATCGGCGTTCCCAAGAATTGTATGATGCGCTGTATCAGCATTTGAATTTAACTGCTTGGGCATGTGGAAGATATGGTCAGCATGCTTACTCACCTGAACTAGGGCAAGTATTTGCTAAAGAACTTTCAAAAAAATTAGAAAGTGAGCCTGATCTTGAGTTTGACTATTCCATTCAAATGGCGGGGCATCCAATCTTTCACCATAAAAAACCGTATTTTATTATTGTTGATTATATTCCTTATTTCGATTTATCCATTATGGATCATGTTGCGTTTCCTTGTATTAAAAAAAGTTATGAACGAGACCAGGACTTTTTATATA
>CALWPV010000077.1 GCA_944383515.1 uncultured Clostridia bacterium | reverse complement strand
AACCTCGCCTCCTTTATGCCTTTTATTATAGGGAGCAAAATATACAAAGTAAAGTTTAAATTGACATTTTTCAACTTCGGAAGCATACCACTCCATATTGAAAGCACCCTCTATTTATGATATGATTCATGACATAAACTTCTGCATCGGTTATATCTGGTGGGTAAAGGGGAAGGAAGAATGATTGCAATGGAAAAAATATTATTAGACACGGATATTGGCGGCGACATTGACGATGCGATTTGTCTCGCCTATTTATTGAAAGAGCCACAATGTAAACTGCTGGGCATTACCACGGTGTGTGGAGATCCCGAAAAACGCGCCGCCGTTGCCGATGCGATTTGCCGGGCGGCGGGCCAAAAGATTCCTATTGTGGCAGGAATGGACAGTACTTTGCAGCCTATTCCGTTATACCCGACCCCAGATGGCGCATGCGCGCTGACACACTGGCCGCATGATACTTTTCGAAAAGCGGATGCGCCGGCGTTTTTATACGAGAGAATCAAAGCCAATCCACAAGAAGTGATACTGATTGGTATTGGCAATATGACCAATATTGCTACTCTGTTTCGTACGTATCCGGATGCTCCCCATTTACTCAAGGGGCTTTACGTAATGAACGGCTATTTTGGATCTGAGCCGCTGCCGGATCCTTATTATAATTGGAACTCTTGGGCCGATCCACTGGCCTCACAAATTGTATTTGCTTCTCCTGTTTCTACCCATCGAGCCGTTCCTTTGGAAGTCACCGATATGCTTACGATTGAAGCGGATCGGGCCGGTACGCTTTTGCGGGCCGATAGCGATTTAATGAAAGCCGTATTTGATTTTGGAAATGCATGGCTTCAGAGCGCAGGAAAATTAACCTTACATGACCCGCTAGCGGCCGTTACCATTTTTCATCCCGATATTTGCAGCTATGAAAGGGGCTTTGTCCAAGTAGAAACCCAGCAGAAAAGCAATATGGGCGGCACATCTTTTACTGCCGCGCCCACCGGAAACGTAGAGATTGCAAGAACCGTAGATAAAGAGCGTTTTTACCACATTTTAAGTACCACTCTCAATGCAGGACTGCTAACGCCCAACCGGCATTATATTCCGCCTCTCGTAGTGAGCCGGGCTCGATCGGCAGGAACTGAGGGTACGGCCTGGCTTCATACACTGGATACTCTAATTGCGGAGTTAGAAAAGCAGTGGCAAATTACTGTGGGCCCGTCATTAACTGGCGGCACGCATGCTTTTGTCGCTTATGCCAATGGAAAAAACGGCGGCCAATATGTTCTCAAAATCGATATGCCCGAAATGCTGGGCGGCGATTTTGCTAGGAGCATGCTTGCTTTGAAGGTAGTAAACGGAAATGGATATGCTAAACTCATTGCCTATGACCGGGAGAAAAAAGCCTGCTTGCTAGAACGTCTGGGTAAACCGCTAAGCACCCTCTCGTATTCTGTTAAAGAGCAAATAGCGTTCATTTGTTCTGTATTGCAAAAAACATGGGACGTTCCCATAGAAAACACAGGGCTTTCCCCAGAGGCAGATGGCACTACATGGTTTCGAAACTTCATACAAGAAACCTGGCAAAAACTAAACCGCCCCTGCTCGCAGCAAGTAATTTCTCGAGCGCTTGCTTACTTAGAATCCAGAGAAAAAGCGCTGAACCCGTCTGCATTTGTTCTAATACACGGCGACGCCCACAGTAATAATACCTTACAAGATTTGTCGCTGGAAAACGCCTTTAAACTGGTGGATCCCGATGGCATTATTTATGAAAAAGCCTATGATTTAGGGGTTCTCATGCGAGAATGGCCTGAAGAGTATGCGCCCGATCCGTTTCGTAAAGGAATGGAGCGCTGTGAATATTTACATGATCTAACCCATGTTCCGGCGCCAGCCATTTGGGAGTGGGGATTCGTGCAAACTGTTTCCACTGCTTTGGTATTACTGCAAATCGGCCAAGAAGAACAGGGCCGCGCTATGTTACAGGTGGCAGAATGCTGGAGCACTGTCGAAGGCTTAATTGCATCCTCGCAGGAAACTTATTGAAAATGGAGAATTCGTATGACTCATTTACTTTTAGCTGTCATTTACATGGCCTTTATTAGTCTGGGGCTGCCGGATTCATTATTAGGATCCGCCTGGCCTTCCATGTATCCGCAGTTTAACGTTCCTGTCTCTTATGCGGGATTTATTTCCATGATTATTGCAGCCGGAACCATTGTGTCTAGCCTACAGAGCGACCGCCTTACCCGCCTTCTGGGTACCGGCAAAGTAACGGCCATTAGCGTGGGGTTTACAGCAACCGCTCTTTTGGGCTTTTCTATGTCACATTCCTTTTGGCTTTTATGTGTATGGGCTATTCCCTATGGTCTTGGCGCCGGTAGTGTAGACGCCGCTCTGAATAATTATGTGGCCCTGCATTACAAAAGCAGACATATGAGCTGGCTCCACTGCATGTGGGGCGTCGGAGCCACCGTTGGCCCCTCTCTAATGGGATATGCTCTTTCTCAGCAGCAAGGCTGGCAAGCCGGTTATCGCTATATCGGATTCATTCAAATTGTCCTAACCGCCATTTTACTCTTGAGCCTTCCCCTATGGAAACTTCCGAGGCCAAAAGAAAAAGGCGCAGCATCTGCCTCGGCAGCCCCGGCCTCCCGCCAAGCCTTGTCTTTACAACAGATTTTGAAAATTCCGGGCGCAAAGGCGGTTATGATCTGCTTTTTCTGCTACTGCGCCTTAGAGCAAACCACCATTTTATGGGCCAGCAGCTATTTAACATTATACAAAGGCATGGCCGCAGAAACCGCCGCTAGTTTTGCCAGCACCTTTTTTATTGGCATTACCGCAGGGCGTGCTATATCTGGCTTTATCACCATGAAGCTACACGATACACAGATGATTCGCCTGGGCCAAGTTCTCATTGCTCTTGGTATTCTTTGCATGCTGCTGCCAGGCGCGTCTTGGCTGTCGCTCGTAGGTCTTTCTCTTGTTGGCCTTGGCTGCGCGCCCATTTATCCTTGTATTATTCACTCCACTCCCGCTCACTTCGGAGCTGAACGGTCACAGGCCGTGATTGGCGTGCAAATGGCCAGCGCGTATGTTGGCACCTGCCTCATGCCGCCACTCTTTGGCGTTATTGCCAACACCATTACGGTATCTCTGCTGCCGTTTTATTTACTGATTATACTAGTACTAATGATTGTCATGCATGAAAAACTTAATCAGCAATCTCCGTTATCCGGTCACGAACACCATTGACGCCAAATCTCGTCTACCGGGTAATGATCGCTGATCTCGTAATACGGACAGCCAAATTGCCGGCATCCCGCCAAGTACTCTGCATTATCCAGTATCGCGTCTTCCTTGCTGTAGTCTTCTTCCAGGCGCTGTTCAATGGTGCTCGCATACTTTTTAATATCTTCAAAATGGTTTTCGATATACTCCCGGCTCATAACCAGGCAAAGATAACGAATTTCTTTTAAATATTCTTCTTCAAAGTCCTGCTTCCAGTCAAACGGAATATAACAGCCTTCTACAATCAGATTTTGCCGATTTTCGATTGCGGTTTTAATCATTTCCTTGACTATGCTCCAAAGATACGGCGTTAGCTCCGCATCGTCACACGGAGTCAGCTGAGTCTGCCCGCTTCGGATCAGTCCCATTTTTAAGTGATCAATGGACAAATAGGGAAATTTCAACTTCTCCAATAATTGCTGCGCTAAACGAGTTTTTCCCGTATGAGACGCGCCCGTAATTAAAATAATCATTGGCTTTTTCCTTTCTCTTCATTTACCTTTCTGAATAAGCAAGTAGTTTTTTTCGCTGAATCCAGTAATACACAATGCCTAGCGCATCGGCCAGCAGCCAGCCAATCGGTATAGACCACCAAATGCCCACAACACCAAAGGCTGGAACGGCCGCCATGGCGTAAGCGAGCCCCACCCTTGTACCCAGCGATACAATGGTAAGAACCACGGACATGCCCGGGCGCGCGAGCGCGCGATATAGACCATATAACAAAAATAGGGCCGCGATAAGGCAATAAAAAGTTCCTTCTATCCGCAGGTAGCGCACGCCTTCGGCGATGACGGCGGTTTCTCCGGCATCGATGAAGATACGCATGAGCGGCTCCGCAAACAGAAACACGCAGAGAGAAATGAACAGGCCAAAGCCCATGGAAATGATAAAGGAGGTGCGAATGCCTTTTTTAATGCGCTCCGTCTGCCGGGCGCCGTAGTTTTGCGCGGTAAAAATGGAGAACGCATTGCCAAAGTCTTGCACGGGAAGATAGGCGAAGGCGTCAATTTTGACTCCGGCGGCAAAGGCAGCCATAACGGTGGTGCCAAAACTATTGACCAGACCCTGCACCGCAAGAATGCCCAAATTCATAATGGATTGCTGCAAGCAGGTGAGCGCGGAAAAGCTGGTAATCTCTTTGACGCGGCTTAGGCGCAGCCGCACGCCGCGCCTAAAGCGGAGGAGCTCTGGGTGCTTAATCCAGGTATACATGGCGATGCCGATACCGGATACATATTGGGAAATAACCGTCGCTTCCGCTGCTCCCGCCACGCCGCGATTAAGTCCGGCGACAAACCAAAGGTCTAAGACAATGTTCAGCACGGCGGAAATAGCCAGGAAAATGAGTGGAACCATGGAATTACCCAATGACCGAAGCAGCGAAGCAAAAAAATTATAAAGAAAAATGCCCAGAAGCCCAGCAAAAATGACAATGAGATATTCACGCATCATGGTAACGAGCTCGGCAGGCGTACTGAGCACGGCAATAATCCAGTCAATACCGGCAAAGACCATAATATTAACCACAATGGTAACAATGCCAAGCAGCACAAAGGAAGCAAGTATACATTCTTTTAATCCTTTGTCGTCTTTTTGTCCGAAGCGAATAGAGAAAACGGTACCGCTTCCCATAGCTAGGCCCAATACAATGGAAGTTAGAAATGTCATGAGCGAAAAAGCCGATCCGACAGCGGCTAGCGCGCCGGCGCCTAGAAACTGGCCGACTATTAGCGTATCGGCAATATTATAGCATTGCTGCAATAAATTGCCTAGTATCATGGGTACCGCAAAGCGAATCATGGTTTTTATTACAGGTCCTTGTGTAAGTTCGTTGGTCATACTGCATACCTCAATTTCGTTATGGAAGTTTTAAATTAACATTCGTAATACATTATACGAATACAGTGCCTCCTTGTCAAGCCATACCTCTCTCTTTGCTTGACTTTTTGTTTCTAAGCGCTGTATAATAACCGCATTCCAAAATAAAATGGAGGTTCGTATGTTTTTAGACGGTCTGGATGAACTGGATCAGCAAATTGTTACACTGCTGATTAAGAATGCCCGCATGTCGTACTCAGATATTGGCGAAGCGGTTGGCCTTTCACGCGTTGCCGTTCGGTCGCGGGTACAAGCCTTGGAGCAAAAGGGAATTATTGAAGAATACACTACCATTATCAATCCACAAAAAATTAGCGGCGCGATTTCCTGCTACTTTGAAATTGAGACGGCACCGGATACCTTAATGCAGGTAGCTACTATTTTGCAGCAGAGCGACACCGTAACGCAGATTTACCGGGTGACCGGAAAAAGCAAACTACATGTTCACGCAGTGGCTGCTTCTAATGAGGAAATGGAAAAGTTGGTCTATGAAACCATAGACCAACTTCCCGGAGTACTGGAATGCAGCTGCAATATGATCTTTTCCAGAATTAAAGATATTAAAGGGCTTCGTTTATAGTTTGCTGACAAAGAGCGCCCGAATCGCGTTAAGAACGGCCAAAATCATGACGCCCACATCGGCAAAAATGGCCAGCCACATGTTGGCGATCCCCACGGCGCCCAGTACGAGGCAGATCAGCTTAACGCCAATGGCAAAGACAATGTTCTGGTAGACAATGCCCAGGCATTTGCGGGATATTTTAATGGCTTTCGCGATTTTTTTCGGATCGTCGTCCATAAGGACAATGTCGGCTGCTTCAATGGCCGCGTCGGATCCCATGGCGCCCATGGCAATACCAATATCGGCCCGGCGCAGCACCGGCGCGTCGTTAATGCCGTCGCCCACGAAGGCGAGCTTGGCTTTGTCCGGCTTCTCACTGAGCAGTTTTTCCACCTGCTCCACTTTATCGGCCGGAAGGAGCTCGCTATAGACCTCGTCGATGCCCAAAGACGTTCCTACCTGCTCCGCCACTTTGCCGGCATCGCCGGTTAACATAACGGTTTTTTGAATACCGGCCGATCGGAGGGCGGCCACAGCGTCTTTTGCACTGGGTTTGAGCATATCGGAAATAACAATGTGCCCGGCGTACTGGCCGTCAATGGCCATATGAATAATGGTGCCTACGCTATGGCACGGAATGAAGGAAATGCCCAGTTTTTGCATAAGCTTGTCGTTGCCGGCGGCCACGGTTTTTCCGTCTACTTGAGCGATGACACCGTTACCACTGATTTCCTGAATATCGCTCACACGGCTGCGGTCGAGTTCGCCTCCAAATGCGCGCTGCAGACTTTTACTAATGGGGTGTGACGAGGCGCTTTCGGCGAGAGCCGCGTATTCAATGAGTTTCGCGTTTTCCATTTCATTATGGTGTACGCCATTGACCTCGAACACGCCTTGCGTAAGGGTACCGGTTTTGTCGAAGACCACAATTTTGGTTTGAGACAAGGTTTCCAAATAGTTGGATCCTTTGACGAGAACGCCGGCGTTGCTGGCCCCGCCAATACCCGCGAAAAAGGAAAGCGGAATACTAATGACAAGCGCGCACGGGCAGGAAATGACCAGAAAAGTAAGGGCGCGGTAAATCCAGACGCCCCACTGCGGAGCGGCGCTCATAAACGCGAGACGAAAAACGGGCGGCAAAACTGCCAGCGCCAGCGCGGCGATGCAGACCGCCGGGGTGTAAATTCTGGCAAATTTAGAAATAAAGTCTTCCGATTTCGATTTGCGTGAGCTGGCGTTTTCGACCAGATCGAGAATTTTGGAAACGGTGGATTCGCCAAATTCTTTGGTTGTCTCTATTTTCAAGACGCCGGTCATGTTAATACAACCGCTGGTGATCTCTTCGCCCACCTGAATATCGCGCGGAAGGCTCTCTCCTGTAAGCGCGCTGGTATTTAACGTGGAAGTTCCTTCGACAACAACGCCGTCAATCGGAACTTTTTCGCCAGGCTGCACAATAATAGTGCTACCAATTTCTACTTCATCGGGATCCACCTTTTCCAGCTTGCCGTTTTGTTCTATATTGGCGTAGTCGGGACGGATATCCATGAGCTCGCTGATATTGCGGCGGCTTTTGCCCACCGCATAGCTCTGAAACCATTCGCCAATCTGGTAGAAAAGCATAACGGCAATCGCTTCCGTGTAGTCGCCGCTTTGCTCATAAAGTGCCAGCGCGAAGGCGCCAATTGTGGCAATGGCCATGAGAAAACTTTCGTCGAAAATCTGGCGGTTTTTAATGCCTTTAAAGGCCTTCATAAGAATGTCGTAGCCAATAATGAGGTAATCCGCCAGGTACAGTACCAAGCGAATCGCATCGCCTAATCCGGAAATCCATCCGTTCATGGTACTCCACACCGCCGCGGGCAAAAGCTGCAAAATAAGCATCAGCGTTGTCGCGATCCCTATGCGTCCTAGCATAACCTTTTGCTTTTTGGTCATGCTGGTTTTGTTTTGTTTGCCTCTCCAGAACAAGACAATGGCCATAACAATCACAACAATCAGCAAGCTATTAACGATTAGTTCCTGCATACTATCGTTTCCTTTCATAATTCTATTAGAAAGCACCTTCACGATTCATGAAGGTGCTTGTTTAATTAAATATAAACCTCGCAGTCGTCTTCCACCTTTTTGCAGTTTTGACGAACAGCCTGCATAACGGTTTTCGGATCTTGCCCTTCTTCAAATTCTACGTTCATTTTGAGTGTCATGAAATTGACAACTGCGTTTTTAACCCCAGGTGTTTTCTGGGCGGCTACTTCCATTTTATTCGCGCAGTTCGCACAGTCCACTTCGATTTTGTATGTTTTTTTCATAATATGTCTAGCTCCTTTTAGAATTTCAAAATTTAACGATTGCTTAATCGTTCATTTGTAGTATAGCCAACTTCGTCCCTCAGGTCAAGTGCTTTATTTCACTTTTTCCATTTGGGATAAAACTGTTTCTAAATGGGCTAAAAAATGCTATAATACGGCTATGAAGCGACCGATGGCATCCGCTTTGCGCGCATGTAGCAAGCGGATGCCATGTACACAAAATAAAGGAGGTTTTGCCAATGACTACAGGTTCCCTTCCTCATGATCATGGGCAGCTCATTGAAAAGCAATTTGACCATATGCCTAAAGAAGAAGATTTTCAAGTTGTATCCGATATTTTTAAACAGCTCTGCGACAGAAGCCGTATACGAATTTTTTGGATTTTGTGTCACTGTGAAGAATGCGTGATTAACCTGGCCTCACTTGTAGAAATGACCAGCCCCGCCGTATCACACCATTTGCGGCAGCTGAAAAACAGCGGCCTGATTGTAAGCCGCCGCGACGGCAAAGAGGTATATTATAAGGCCGCCGATACCGAGCAGGCCCAGCTGCTCCACCGTATGATCGAAAAACTGGTTGAAATTAACTGCCCGTCTGCTAAGTCGTAATGGGAGGTATCTATGAAAGAAAAGATTGAGTGCGGCTTCGATGCGGGCTGGAAGGACTGGGCTCCCGGCACCTTTAAGCTCATTCGCCATGGCGCCTCCGAATCGCCCGATCCGATCTTGACCGATCATTTTTCTCCGCACGCTGACGGCAAGGGAATGATTGAATCCTTTTCCCTCTATGAGGGCATTGAACTGTCTTTCCAGCGGTATATGGCAGATCAGGTTCGGTTTCACCACGAAGCCAATAACGCTATTTTGGAGATTAACTATTGCCGCCGGGGGCGTATGGGCTGGCGCATGGGCAGCGGCGCTACGGTTTATTTGGGAGCGGGCGATCTTTGCCTGCATTCGCTGGCGAGCTGCGCCGATTCTGTTATTACGCTGCCGCTGGGGTTTTACGAGGGCGTTGCCGTTACGGTGGACCTTCAAAAAATGGGGGAGCACTGTCCTTCGATTCTTCGCGAGGCGGGGTTTCATTCGCAGGCGATTCACCAGAAGTTTTGCATGGCCGGCGCGCCGATTGGCATACCGTCTAATGCGCTGATGGACAGCGTCTTTTCACCGTTATACGAGCTTCCGGAGGATTTACGTATTCCGTATTACAAGCTGAAAGTGCAGGAGATTTTGCTGCGCCTTCTCGCCTTTGAGCCGGAGCGTGAAAAGGCTTTAACTCCGTATGAAGCGCAGCAGACCGCGCTGATAAAAGAAATTCGCGATTTTCTCGTGCAGCATCTGGATCAGCGTTATACCATTGAGGATCTCGCTAAGAAATATTTACTGAATACTTCTTCCCTTAAGACCTTGTTTAAGGCTGTTTATGGAATGCCCATCGCTTCGTATGTGAAAGAATATCGCATGCAGCAGGCCATGAAACTGCTGCGGGATACCTCGGACAGTATCGCTACTATTGCGGAAAAAGTGGGCTATGAAAGCCAGGGCAAGTTTACCAAGGCTTTTAAAGAAAAGGTGCATCTTTTGCCCAGTGAGTATCGGAAATTGTATTGCCAATAAAAATCTATATGCTAACCCAACATCAAATTATGTATCGCGGCGAAGTCGTAGCCGGAGAAATATTATTTGTAATGGGTAATACTGACGAGTGGAATTAAGGAGCCAACACTCTACGAAATAGATGACTATGGTCGTCTATTTTTTTTGCGCTTGGGAGCCCGCTAAACACGCCAATCGTTACCTGATCGCCCGCTTAGTTACCCCAAAGTGCCTACTTGCGGCAGCGCTTGTGGCGCCGGAGACAAACCTGAGGAGAAACCCGCGGCTTGCGGCAGCGCCTGCGGCGCTGCAGACGACCCTAAGCGCTAATTCGGTTCTTCTCCCCCTCTCAGCGAGACATCTTGCTGAGAGGGAATTCCGGTTTACTTCTTACTCCATACGAAACAGAAAGGATTTGTATTATGCAACAGTATTTTGCTTTTCAGTGGCACATTACCGATGAATGCGATCAGCGCTGTAAGCACTGCTATATTTTTTCCGAAGATACATGTAAAAAACTAGATGCCATGACCTGGCAACAGATGCAACATACTTTTCATCAGTGTTTAGAATTTTGCCAGGTTTTTCATAGACTCCCTTACTTTTATATCACTGGTGGCGATCCAATTCTTCACCCTGATTTTTGGAAGCTTCTCTCTCTTATGAAGGAGCATCATGTTCCCTTTACCATTTTGGGCAATCCCTTTCATTTAACGGACGAGGTTTGTCGCCGTCTGAAAGAGTATGGATGCGAAAAATATCAACTTTCGCTGGACGGTATACGCGAAACCCACGACTGGTTTCGAAAGCCTGGCAGTTTCGATATCACACTGGAAAAGATCGGTTGTATCAACCGCGCCGGCATTCGCAGCGTTGTTATGACAACCGTTTCCGGTACGAATATTGACGAGATTCCCGATATCATTGACGCCGTAGTAAAAGCTAAGGCGCGCGTTTTTGCCTTTGCGCGCTACTGCCCTACCAGCGAAGAAAAAGACGTGGGGATTGCCCCCCTGCGCTACCGTCAGCTGCTGGCCGATTGTGATAAGAAATTTAAGGCGTATCAGGCGGCCGGCTGCCAGACCTATTTCAACAAAAAAGATCATCTGTGGACGTTATACGAATATGAAACGGGTGCTTTCACTCTTCCTGAGCATACACAAGAAGGCATGATTTACGGCGGATGTAACTGCGGTAACTGCCACTTAACGATTTTGCCTACCGGCGACGTTTACGCTTGTCGCCGCGTACAAAACAGCAAAGTAGGCAATGTTTTCGAAGATCGTTTAACCGATCTCTGGCTTTCTCCCATGGAAGACTATCGCGAGTATACACGCTTTGAAAAATGCGCGCATTGCGAGCTCTTAGCATGGTGCCGTGGCTGCCCTGCCGTTGCCAGTGGACAAAGCGGAAATTTTTACGCAGCGGATCCACAGTGCTGGAAAGAAGTCGCCGTATGAAAGCCGTTGTTTTAACCCAGCCAACGCCGGCGGATCAAGTGACGCTCACCTCGGTTATGCGTGGGCGAAATTGCCGATCCGTCTGACAGCCAGTGGACTCGCGGCCAGCGTGTAATGGCTCTTATGGGCGGCATGGGCCGCAGCTTTAACGGAAGTTATGCGGAATATGTGCTTCTACCGGTTCACCATGTTTTTGCCGTGACTTCTTCCCTGCCTTGGAATGCTCTGGCCGCTATACCGGAAACCTATTTTACCGCTTGGGGCTCTCTCTTTGAAAGTTTACAGCTGACCCCAGACGATACCCTGCTTATTCGCGGCGCAACCTGCGCTTTAGGGTATGCTTCCATACAACTTGCCAAGGCGCTGGGCTGCCGAGTGATTGCAACCACACATAAAAAAGAAAAATTACCGCTTCTTCAAGAAGCGGATCAAGCGATTGTCGATTCCAGCCGATTAGAAGGCAGCCTGCCTATGGTAACGAAAGCCTTAGAGCTAGTCGGTCCACAAACGCTCTATGACACGATGCGCTGCACTGCACACGGCGGCATCGTCTGTAACACCGGGGTGTTATGTTTATTGCGCACCGAAAATAAAGTCATTCAGATCTCGTAAAGCAAGAAAAGGCATTATTGCGACTTTTTCCGTTATAATGTGTGGATTTCCTTTTCCAGCTCTCCAACGGCCTCCATCATGATTTCAAAGGATGGAATCTCCCCATAGAGCATATTCCGCATGGCAGTGTAGTCCTCCTGCAGCGCACCCAGGCGGTATGACGGAGGAAGCAGCTTTAAGGTGGCCGGAACAGCCTCCGGGTAGCGCGCCCAGGTCCGCGGATAAAACTTCATCTTGAAATCGACCACTTTCTGCAGCAAGTCCAGCCGTGCAAACGCTTTTTCCTTCACAGGCGATTTCGCCATACAGTAAAGGTCATAATAATGGCGGGAATACCGCTGGGGCATAGAAAGATGTTCAGGCCGCCAGCGCCCCGATTTCCAATCGAATCACCTGTAAGGTAGAGGTATCGGTAAACAGGTTTGGATAAGCAAAGATTACCGTCTGTTTATCTTCCTCGTCTATGTAAAGATTAGCCGGAAGGCCCAATTCAGCAGAAAGCCCTTCCCGGACCTGCGGGCAGAAGGTTTCTGCCAGGAAAACCTCGGCCTTTCGGTTCGCCTCTTTATTGAAGGCATCCTGCTTGGTGTTCGAGCGTTTTT
>CALWPV010000076.1 GCA_944383515.1 uncultured Clostridia bacterium | reverse complement strand
TTGCTGGACGACGGCGAGGAATGTGTGTGCGTCCAGAGCATTTCCTATTCATTGCTGTGCCGGTGGTTTCGTGCCGCTGTTCTCCCGCTGGACGGGGCGCTGTATGCCGAGATCATCCAGAGCCGGGACAACGTGAAGCGGTGCGCCGTGTGCGGAGCTGCATTTACACCGAAATCCAACCGGGCGAAATACTGCCCGGATTGCGCGGTGCGGATGCGCCGGAAGCAAGAGGCCGAAAGGCAGCGGAAAAGATACTTGGCGCTATCCGCGAAATGAGCTGCACCACAGGTAGATTTTTTTCCAAAGATGCGATAAACTGAAATTACACAGGAAATAGAGAGGTACATAGACATGGACGAATTGAAAAACAGTGACGCGATCCAGTTATTTGAAGATAAAAAAATCCGTACCGCATGGGACGAGGAACAGGAAGAATGGTACTTTTCCATTGTGGATGTGATTGCGGTTCTGACCGGCACCGAGAATCCGCGCAGGTATTGGAGCGACTTGAAGCGGAAACTGAAAAAAGAGGGAGCCGTTGAGTTGTACGAAAAAATCGTACAACTGAAAATGCTGTCCTCTGATGGGAAAAAATATAAAACCGACGTTGCCAACACCGAACAGCTTTTGCGGATCATCCAGTCCATTCCCTCCCCCAAAGCCGAGCCGTTCAAGGCATGGCTGGCAATGGTAGGCCGGGAGCGGATCGAGGAAACCATTGACCCGGAACAGGCCATTGACCGTGCGCTGGAAACCTATCTGAAAAAGGGCTATTCCGAAGAATGGGTACACCAGAGGCTTTTGGCAATCCGCATCCGCAATGAATTGACAGACGAATGGAAAAAGCGTGGCGTGGCGAAAGGCAAAGAGTATGCAATCCTGACGGACGAGATTTCCCGTGCGTGGTCTGGCATGACGACACGGCAGTACAAGAAGCTGAAAGGCTTGAAAAAAGAAAATCTCCGTGACAATATGAGCGACTTGGAACTGGTCTTAACCATGCTGGCCGAAGCCTCCACCACCGATATTTCCAAAGTATCAAACCCGCAGGGCTTTTCCGAAAATCAGGATGTTGCCCGGCGCGGCGGTAAGGTGGCCGGGATCGCACGGCAGGCCCTTGAAGCGGAAACCGGAAAGCCGGTGATTACCGCCCAAAACGCCAATGACTTCCGGCAGCTTGTAACAGACATTGTAGAGGATGCGGCAGCCTTGCCGGAACACTTGGAAGAAAAGGACGACGAAGAAAACAAGGACGAGTAAATAGGGGTATCTCCCTACGCAGTTACGGCGCTGAATAGGCCGCCGCAGCGGGCTTCTGGCGGACGATTGACGGGGCGGCAATAGGATTACTCCAATCCCCGCTGAAACAGGCTTTGAAATGCGTAGAATAAACCCATAATAGGATTGGAATATGAATTACAGAGTGTAGCAGCGCCACAAACGATATGCAGAATACAAGAGCTGAAAAGCCTCTCCTGTCTACGCATTTAGGGGGCAGAAAGTCCACTCAAATCAGGGCTTTTCGGCGGTGGTCGGTGGGGTGTCAGAATGATTTATCGAATACCTGCCGGAGCAGGCTTTGAAATGCGTAGAAAATCTATTCTCGTGCTGGTATTCCTGCCGGTTCTGTGCTATGCTCATACAAGAATAAAACGACAGGAGTTGACACAATGGCCGATCAGGAAACATTGCTGGACGCCGCTACCATCAAGGCCGCCGTCGCCGGTGAGCTATGGGCTAAACAAAAAGTGATCGAACACTACACCCCCATGATCGACGAGTTGGCCGTTGACGAAGATATGAAGCAGCACCTTATTCTGAAACTACTGGAAGAACTGCCTAACTTCCCGATGGGGCAGGCATAAGAAAAAAGAGCGCCGGACGCAGAGGCTTTGACACCTCCGCGCCCGGCGTTTTGGATAATTGCCGATTATGTCATAGCATGATATAATACAATAAAACAAAGTGGGAAACGGTGGAGATTGTATGAATATTGAAAACTATATTGAATCACAATACAGAGAATTATTATCGTGTAGTCAAATAAATGCGGAATACTCCGATTTATATAAATCATTTAGAAACCAAAAACTTCGGGAAATTCTTATGACCTTACATCATGATCTGGTCGGGCTTTTTAGAACAATGAACGAAAGACTACCAACCGGGGAACATGAAGCACATTTTTGGGCAGAACCGAGCAGAGATTTAATTAAGAGAATTGAAATTATATTCAGCTTAGTAAGTTCATTAAAGGAAACACCTTTAGCCTTTCAAATAGACCCATACTATTTAGATTTACTCACACGCTGTCGTGATTTTCTTAGTTCAAGCGGCGGAAGTTCATTGCCGCCCAATATGGCAAAGGTCGAATTATATTATACACTTCCTATTTTTCTACCTCTTAGTAGCATAACCATTTCACATAAGCAACATGATTTTACATTTGATTTGAAACTGATAGGAAGCGGTTCTTATGCTAATGTTTATAAATATAAGGACACTTTTTATAATCGGCCTTTTATTTTGAAGCGTGCAAAAAAGGAACTTACAGATAAAGAAGTTGCCCGTTTCAAAAGAGAATTTGATGTAATGAATGATCTATCTTCTCCATACATACTCGAAGTTTACTGCTACAATCCAGATAAAAATGAGTATATTATGGAATATATGGATTATACACTGGACGGATATATCGCTGCTCATAACTCCACCTTAACAATTATACAGCGAAAAGGAATTGCCCAACAAATATTACGTGCCTTTGATTATCTTCATTCAAAAGGACATCTACATCGTGATATAAGTCCTAAAAATATTTTGATAAAAGAGTACGATGATACTCTTGTAGTGAAGCTTTCAGATTTTGGACTTGTAAAAATTCCTGATAGTACGCTAACAACGGTTAATACAGAGTTCAAGGGCTATTTTAATGATCCTGCACTGGTTGTCGAGGGGTTTAACACTTATGGCATAGTTCACGAAACTTATGCGCTCACCAGAGTTATTTATTTTGTAATGACAGGCAAAACCAATACAGAAAAAATTACGAATCAGAATTTACGAGCTTTTGTTGAGAAAGGATTGAACCCGGATAAAATCAAAAGATTTCAAAATATTCGCGATATGATTTCAGCATTTAAGGCCATATAAAAATGCCGGACGCAGAGGATATGTAGCCCCCGCGTCCGGCGCTTTTCTATGCTTGGATCACTCGTCCGTGAAATGGAACCGCCGCGCCTCAAAGTCGGCGTCGTGCATGGTTTCCAGCTTGTCGGCGGTCTGGCGGGCCAGAGCCGCCATGTCCTCGTCCATGTCCGGCAGGGCAGCCCGGATGTTGGCTGCCGTCCTGCGCCGGTCGCTCT
>CALWPV010000075.1 GCA_944383515.1 uncultured Clostridia bacterium | reverse complement strand
GAAGCTGAATGCGGCCTCGTATGCGTATTATCAAACGGATCAGGAGATCATGAGTAACTTGGAATACGATCAGCTTTATGATCAGCTGGCGCAGCTGGAAAAAGAAAGCGGGATTATCCTGTCCCATAGTCCGACGCAGCAGGTTGGCTACGAGGTGGTGAGTGAACTGCCTAAAGTGGAGCATGCGCGGCCTATGCAGTCGCTGGATAAAACCAAAGACGTACAGGCGCTGGCGAGCTGGCTGGGCGATCGGCGCGGCATGCTCTCTTGGAAGCTGGATGGCTTAACGGTTATTTTAACCTATGAAAACGGCGCTTTGACGCTGGCGGCAACGCGGGGTAATGGAAATACCGGCGAGGTCATTACGCCCAATGCCAAAGTGTTTCAAAATGTGCCGCTGCGGATTCCGTATACCGGGCGTTTAGTTGTGCGGGGGGAAGCGGTCATTTCTTATCCTGATTTTGAGCGGATTAACGAAACAATGGAAGAAGGGCAGCAATATAAAAATCCGCGCAACCTTTGCAGCGGTTCCGTGCGGCAGCTGGATAGCCGTATTACAGCAGAGCGTAAAGTCTGTTTTATTGCGTACACGCTGGTGGAATGTGGCGCGGATATAGATTTTGCCGACTCCAAGCAGCGTCAGCTTCAGTTTTTACAAGAACAAGGGTTTACGCTTGTCGAATATGAAATGGTTACCGGAGAGGCGGTAGCGGAAGCGGTTACGCGCTTTGCGCGCAAAACAGAGACCATGATTTTTCCTGTGGACGGTCTTGTTTTGACGCTGGACAGCCTGTCGCTTTCGGAGCGGCTGGGCAGTACGGCGAAGTTTCCGCGGGATTCTATGGCGTTTAAATGGCAGGATGAAGAGGTGTCTACGCACCTGTTAGCGATTGAGTGGAGCCCTTCGCGCACCGGGCTGATTAACCCGGTGGCTATTTTTGAGCCGGTGGAGCTGGAGGGAACAACGGTGCAGCGGGCAAGTCTTCATAACGTGAGCATTTTGCAGGAGCTGGAGCTGGGGATTGGCGATGAGATTACCGTGTACAAAGCGAATATGATTATTCCCCAGATTGCCGAGAATATAACGCGCAGCGGAGCGGTATCGCCGCCGGAGCGCTGTCCGCGCTGTGGCGGTCAGACGGAAGTGGTTACGCGAGAAGACGTAAAGGTGCTGATGTGTACCAACCCGGGCTGCCCGGCCAAACAGATTAAGGCGCTGGAGCATTTTGCGAGCCGGCAGGCTATGAATATAGAGGGACTTTCGGAAGCTACGCTACGCAAAATGGCGGACCAGGGCTGGCTGGAAACGTTTGCCGATTTGTACCGGCTCAAGGAGCATGCGGCGGAGATTCAGCAAATGGAGGGATTTGGCGAAAAGTCCTGCGAAAATTTGCTGGCCTCCATTGAAAAGAGCCGAAAAGCGCAGCTTTCCTCTCTGCTGAGCGGCCTGGGTATTCCCGGTATTGGCGGAGCCGGCGCCCGGCTTTTGTCTAGGTATTTTCATGGAGATTTAAACGCCATTATGCAGGCAACGGAGGAGAAGCTTTCGCAGATCGACGGGATTGGGCCGGTTTTGGCCGAGGAGATTAGGCGGTTTTTTAGGCAGCCGCAAAATCAGGACATGATAATGGATCTGATGCAGTTTGTGCAGATTGAGCCGGAGCGGGAAAGCGCTCAGGTGCAGCAGCTGGAGGGCGTTACCTTTGTCATTACGGGAAGCCTGAAGCACTTTGCTAATCGAGACGAGCTGAAAAAGGTGCTGGAAGAGCGAGGCGCCAAGGTAGCGGGGAGCGTGAGCTCTAAAACCAGTTACCTGATCAATAATGATACAGAAAGCACATCGTCTAAAAATAAGAAAGCGCGGGAGCTAGGGATTCCGATTTTAAATGAAGAGGCGCTACTGGCTTTGTTAGAAGAAAAATAAACGGTGCGTAACGGTCTGTTTCAGCTGAACTTATAAGCTGAGGCAGACCTTTTTGTCAAATTAATGTAATATTTAAGTCAAATGTATCCATTTTACGTTGACCTTCTCTACTACTTTGTGATATAATTACAAAAAATAGGCAAGGGAGTGAAAGTAAAATGAACAAAGCAAACAACTTTGCCGTGCATGTCTTTCATGAAGGAACGAATTATCGTTCTTACTTATATTTGGGGGCGCATGATACGGTGGATGAAGTGGGAAATTCTTGTACCGTATTTCGCGTATGGGCGCCCCATGCCAAGAGCATTGCTGTTGTGGGTGATTTTTGTGATTGGGATTCCAAACAGGGAATTTCTATGAAAAAAATTAGCAGTGCCGGAATCTGGGAAGGATTTGGCTACGGTTTTAAGGAATACGATACTTATAAATATTGTATTGAAGGTTACGACGGACATACGTACATGAAAAGCGATCCATATGGGTTTCATATGGAGACGCGACCGGCAACGGGTAGCAAAATTTACCATTTAGAAGGGTATCGCTGGCATGATACGCGCTGGATGAATAAACGGGACCGTTCCAATCTGTATGAAGCGCCCATGAATATTTACGAGCTGCATGCCGGTTCGTGGAAGCTAAGAGAAGACGGCAGTTATTACGACTATGTTTCGCTGGCTAAAGAGCTGTGCCCCTATGTGAAAGAAATGGGTTATACTCATATTGAGCTTATGCCGCTTTCGGAATATCCTTTTGACGGTTCTTGGGGGTATCAGGTATCGGGGTATTTTGCGCCCACTTCACGCTACGGTACGCCGAAGCAGTTTATGGAGTTTGTAGATATTTGCCACCAGCATCAGATTGGGGTCATAATGGACTGGGTACCGGCGCATTTTCCCAAAGACGAGGCGGGCTTATCTTGGTTTGACGGACATGCGTTATATGAATACGAAGATCCTCGCAAAGGGGAGCATTATGAATGGGGAACCAAAGTTTTTGATTACGGCAGGCCAGAGGTAATCAGCTTTTTGATTTCCAGCGCTATGTACTGGCTGGATATGTACCATGTAGACGGCCTTCGGGTTGACGCCGTAGCTAGTATGTTGTATCTGGATTATGGGAGAAAAGACGGACAGTGGATTGCCAATCAAAATGGAGGCAATGAAAACCTGGAAGCGATTCATTTTTTGCAAACCCTGAATGAGGCGGTTTTCAAAGAGCACCCCGGCGCGCTTATGATTGCTGAAGAATCGACGGCATGGCCTCTGGTTACCAAGCCGACCGATGTAGGCGGTCTGGGATTTAATTTTAAATGGAATATGGGCTGGATGAACGATATGCTGCATTATATCTCGCTAGATCCGTTCTTCCGCAAAGACAACCATAATAATATTACGTTTTCTTTAACCTATGCGTTTTCGGAAAACTACATTTTACCGCTTTCGCATGATGAAGTGGTGCATGGTAAGTGTTCCCTTTTAAATAAAAATCCGGGAGACTATGAGCAAAAATTTGCCGGTCTGCGAGCGTTTTATGCGTATACCATGGCGCACCCCGGGAAAAAGCTATTATTTATGGGCGGCGAGTTTGGGCAGTTTATAGAGTGGAACTATGCGCAAGAACTAGACTGGAATCTTCTGGGGTACGATATGCACCAAAAGATGCAGGACTATGTTAAAGACCTCAACCGTTTTTATTTAAAACATTCTCCTTTTTATGAGCAAGACGATTCTTGGGAAGGATTTAAGTGGATCTGTTACGACGACAACACGCAAAACGTGGTATCGTTTAGAAGAATTGACAGAAGCGGAAAAGAAATCATTGTTGTTGTTAATTTTTCTCCTATTGCCAGAGAGCATTATCGAATGGGAGTGTATCAGGATGCGTATTATGTAGAAGCGCTGAATAGCGATGATGTTCGGTTCGGAGGTTCGGGCATAGGCAACCCTAAGCAGATCGCTGCCGAGAAAAAGCCAATGCACGGATACGAGTATTCAATTGAGATTACTGTTCCCCCTATGGCCGGCGTTTATTTTACAACCAGAAAAAAACGGTCCTCTAAAAAGACCGAGGATCAACCGGAAAAAGCGCCAAAAGCAGAGGGGAAAAAGAGAAAGACAACAGGCAAGAAAAAACCTCACGCGTCCTAATCGGCATGCCGTGGGATAACAGCCTGTATCTATAATTTAATCCAGAATGGAGGAGAATCATATGCGTACTAAAAAAGAAAGCGTAGCAATGCTGCTGGCTGGTGGCCAGGGCAGCCGCTTAGGGGTGCTCACTAAAAAAGTGGCTAAGCCGGCAATTCCATTTGGGGGTAAATATCGAATTATCGATTTTACTCTGAGCAACTGTATTAACTCAGGGATTGACACGGTGGGCGTTCTAACGCAGTATATGCCGCTGGATTTAAATGCCTACATTGGAAATGGCCAGCCTTGGGACCTGGATCGAAACGATGGAGGCGTATCGGTATTGCCGCCGTATGTGCGCGGTAAGGACGGACAGTGGTATAAGGGTACGGCGAACGCTATTTACCAGAACATGCACTTTATTGAACGCTATGATCCGGAGTATGTTGTGGTGCTTTCGGGAGATCACATTTATAAAATGAATTACTCTAAAATGATTGATTTCCATAAACGACAGGGCGCCGCGTGCACTATTGCCGTTCTTAACGTGTCGCTGGAAGAAGCAAGCCGTTTTGGCATTATGAATACCGACGAAAATAATCGGATTTATGAATTTGAGGAAAAGCCGGCTCATCCCAAATCAACAAAAGCCTCCATGGGTGTTTATGTATTCAGCTGGAAAAAGCTGAAGGAGTATTTGGAGGCCGATGAAGCGACGGCGGGTTCTTCCAATGACTTTGGTAAAAATATTATACCCAACATGCTGAATGCGGGCGAGCCGATGTATGCATATGAATTTTCCGGTTACTGGAAAGACGTAGGAACACTGGATTCGCTGTGGGAAGCCAATATGGAGCTGCTCGACCCCAGTAATCCGATTAACCTTTCGGACCCTACATGGAAAATCTATGCACGCAATCCTAACGAAGCCCCTCATTTCTGCTCTTCCATGGCGCAGATTAAAAACTCCATGATTACAGAAGGAACGCAGGTTTATGGCAGTGTAGAGCATTCTGTCATTTTCCACGGGGTCTATATTGGAGAAGGCGCGGTGGTGAAAGATTCGGTAATTTTGCCGAACACGCGGATTGAGGCCGGCGCCGTAGTGGAATATTCCATTATTGGACAAGAGACCGTGGTAGGCCGGGGCGCACAAGTGGGCTGCCGCAAAGAAGAGGCCATGGCTACCGTGGAACCCGGTAAAATGTCCGGTTATATGGCTGTACTAGGCGATGAAATTCGAATCGGCGAGAATCAGATTGTTAAGGCCGGCGAAATGCTGGACGAAGACCGGTTATAATAAAAGGAGGGGAATCCGAAATGAAAAATACTATGGGTCTAATCTTTGCTTATCAAAATGATGAGTTAATGCGGGAGCTTACGCAGAAAAGAGCGCTTTCTTCCATTCCTTTTGGAGGCCGGTATCGAATCGTTGACTTTGCGCTTTCCAATATGGTGAATTCTGGTATCACACAGGTGGGTATTATTACTCGGAATAATTACCAGTCATTAATGGATCATTTGGGTTCTGGCAAAGAGTGGGATTTAAGCCGTAAAAACGGCGGTCTGTATATGCTGCCCCCGTTCTCACAGTCGGAGGGCTCGTATCGCGGAGAAATGGAGGCGCTGGGCAATGCCGATGCGTTTATCCGTAAGTCCAATTATAAATATATTATGATTGCTTCGGCCGATTCAGTCTGCAACATGAATTTTGACGACGCGTTGAATTACCACATTGAGAAAGATGCCGACATTACGATTATTTATAAAAAAGGTAAGTTCGAGCGGCAAAATGAGCATGAGAATAATTGCTTCATTCAGTGCGATGCAGACGGACGGGTAATTGACGTTGCGGTTAATCCGCTGGTTGGCCGAGATAATTTAAGCATGGACCAAATTATTATTGGCAAGTCGCTTTTAGAGACCCTGATTCGGGAGTGCGCCAGCCATAATATGTACAGCTTCCACAGAGATGTGTTGCAAAAACGGGTCAATGATTTGAAGATTTATGGATATGAATATACCGGATATTATGCTAAAATAGAATCGATCGCTTCCTACTTCCAGGCGAGCATGGATTTACTCAACGAAAGCATCCGGCAGGCTCTTTTCTATCAGCCGCGGCAGATTTTTACTAAAATCCGTGACGAAGTGCCCACGCTCTATCAAAATGGCAGCGACGTGAAAAATTCGTTGGTAGCCGATGGCTGCGTGATTGAGGGAGAAGTGGAAAACAGCATTATATTCCGCGGCGTACGCATTCGAAAAGGCGCTGTGGTTAAAAATTCGATTATTATGCAAGCGTGTGAGATTCAGTCGAACAGTCAGCTTGAATATGCCATTATCGATAAAGATGTTGTGATTCGTGAAAACAGAAAGCTCTTCGGATACAAACTCTATCCGATGGTGTTGGCTAAAGGAAGCGTAGTCTAATGAGAGGTGAGGAATCTATGAAGGTGCTATATGTAGCGTCGGAAGCGGTTCCGTTTGCAAAGTCAGGCGGGTTAGGCGATGTAGCCGGTGCGTTGCCGGCGGCGCTTCGAAAAAAGCTGGTAGGCGTTAGGGTAGTATTGCCGTTGTATCAGGAAATTCGTCAGGATCTAAAGGATCAGCTAACATTTCTCAAGGAAATGTGGGTGCCGCTATCATGGAGAAGTCAGTACTGCGGCATTTTTGAGGCCAAAGTCAATGGCGTAACGTATTATTTGCTGGATAATCAGTATTATTTTGGTCGGCGCGGTTTCTATGGCCATTTTGACGATGCGGAGCGGTTTGCGTTTTTCTCTAAAGCGGCGCTGGAGCTGCTGCAGCATATTGATTTTGAACCCGACGTGATTAACTGCAACGATTGGCAAACGGGATTATTGCCGTTTTATTTAAACAAATTCTACCGCAATATTAACGACTGCTATCAGCACGTGCAGGTGGTCTATACCATTCATAATATTCAGTATCAGGGTATTTTTTCTCCGGATATTGTAGAAAATGTATTGGGACTGGACTGGCTGGATTATGCGGGCGGCTATATTCAGTTTGATAACTGCGTCAATTTCATGAAGACGGGCATTATGGCCGCCAGTTGGGTGACGACAGTGAGCCCTACGTATGCGCAGGAAATTCAAAATGCATACTACGGGCATGGATTGCAAACACTATTGCAGCAGGAAAACGCCAAGTTAAGCGGTATTATTAACGGCATCGATTATGATACCTATAATCCGGAAACCGACCCTCATTTGTTCAAAAATTATTCCTTAGAAACGATAGCCGATAAAAAGGTCAATAAAACGGAGCTACAAAAGCTACTGAATCTGCCGGTTAATCCAGAAATTCCCATGATTGCCATGGTAACGCGCTTGGTAGATCATAAGGGTCTGGATCTGGTAGAAGCCGTGCTGGACGATATTTTATATGACGATGTGCAGCTGGTGGTATTGGGGACCGGCGACTGGCGGTACGAGGAAATGATGAGGGAAGCGGCGGCGCGTTACCCGGGGAAGGTTTCTGCTAATATTACATTTAATAGTGACTTGGCACAAAAAATCTATGCCGGAGCCGATATTTTCTTAATGCCCTCTCAAAGCGAACCGTGCGGCCTTTCGCAGATGATCGCGATGCGGTATGGCACCATTCCTGTGGTTCGGGAAACGGGTGGCCTTAAAGATACGGTTTTGCCGTATATTTCTTGGGAAGGCAAGGGTACGGGCTTTACCTTTGCAAATTACAATGCGCATGATATGTTACATGTCATTCGGCAGGCAGAGGCGGCCTATTATAATCCGGAGCAGTGGCCGGTTTTAGTAGAAAACGCGATGCGTCAAGACTTTAGCTGGAACGGCCCAGCCAGAGAATATATGGCGCTGTATCGTAAATTGACGAACAAACGATAACTAGATGATCAATAACAGGTGGGACCTATTGTCCCATCTGTTATTTGGTGATTAGGAAGTGAGGAGTATGAGGTATGACAGTTAAACAGCTTCAGGAATTGGTGAATGGAAAACTGAAACGACATTACGGTGTCGTAAGCGAAGACGCCAATCCTAAAATGATTTATGACGCCTGTGCTTTGGTTGTGCGTGATATGCTCATGGAAAAATGGGTGGCTACGCAAGAAGAAATGGAGAAAACGCAGGCTAAACAGGTATGTTATCTTTCGATTGAATTTTTGCTGGGGCGTTCTTTGCGCAATAATGTTTATAATTTGGGCCTGATGCATGAATTTAGCGAAATGCTAACTCAAATGGGCACCAGTTTTGATTCCATTTGTGACATTGAGCAGGATGCGGCGCTGGGCAACGGTGGTTTAGGACGTTTGGCAGCCTGCTATATGGACGGTATGGCCTCCCAGGGGCTGCCGGCCACCGGTTTTAGCATTCTTTACGAGTATGGCTTGTTTAAGCAGAGAATTATTGAAGGGCAGCAAACCGAGCTTCCCGACAGCTGGCTGGATACCGGACGAAGCTGGCTGATTACCAAGCAGGACGAAATGGTAGAAGTTAAGTTTGGCGGTCAACTGGTAGAAGAATGGGAAAACGGACGGATGAAAGTGTCGCTGCAAAATTATGACAGCGTCTATGCGGTGCCGAATGACATGATGATTTCTGGTTATCAGTCCAAAACCGTCAATACGCTTAGACTGTGGCAGCCTCAGTCACCGTATACGATTAACATGACTTTGTTTAATGAGGGGGCATACTTAAAAGCCATGGAGCAAAAAGCCATGGCGGAGGTACTCTCTAAGGTTTTGTATCCGGAAGACAATAACTATGAAGGAAAATCTCTGCGTATCAAGCAGCAGTATTTCTTTATTTCCGCTTCGGTGCAGAGCATTTTGAATAAACATTTAAAACAATATGGTACGCTGCAGAATTTGTCGGATCACATTGTGATTCAGATCAATGATACGCATCCGGCTATGGTTATTCCGGAACTGATGCGTATTATGATGGATGAGCACGGACTGGGCTGGGACGAAGCCTGGGCTATTACAACGAAAACCGTGGCTTATACGAATCATACCGTTATGGTAGAAGCCCTGGAACGCTGGCCGGAAGATTTAATTAAGAAAATCGTCCCCCGTATTCACCAGATTATTGTAGAGATTAATAGACGGTTCTGCGAGCATTTGTGGACGGTTTTCCCCGGAAACTGGAAAAAAATTTCTAAAATGGCCATTGTGGCTAATGGCGAAATTCGCATGGCGCATTTGTCCATTGTCGGTTCATTTTCTGTTAACGGTGTTTCAGAACTGCATTCACAGATTCTAAAAGACGATTGCTTCCATGATTTTTATATAGATGCGCCTGATAAATTCCGCAATGTCACCAATGGTATTGCTTACCGGAGATGGCTGGGGCAGGGCAATCCGCTGCTTACCCACCTCATTCAGGAATGTATTGGCGACGGCTTTTTAACGAACCCGAACGAACTGGAGAAGTTTGGAAAGTTTGCAAACGATAGTGCGGTTCTTGAACAATTTGAAGCCATTAAGCGTGCCAATAAAATTCGTTTGGCCGAGTTTATTGAAAGAGAAAACGGTATTGTCGTAGATCCCGGTTCTATTTTTGACGCGCAGGCCAAACGGCTTCACGAATATAAGCGCCAGCTACTGAATGTGCTGCACATTTTGCGCATGTACTATGAGTATAAAGATAATCCCAATATGGACTATGTGCCGAGAACCTTTTTGTTCGGCGCTAAGGCCGCGCCCGGTTATAGTCGCGCTAAGCAGATTATTCGCCTCATTCATGCCGTGGCCGATATGGTCAATAACGATCCGGCCGTTAACGATAAAATGAAAGTGGTCTTCATTCAAGATTACAAAGTAACGGTAGCAGAAATTCTGATGCCGGCCGCTAACCTGAGTGAACAGATTTCTACTGCCGGCCGCGAGGCTTCCGGTACCGGCAACATGAAATTTATGCTAAACGGCGCTCTGACCATAGGCACGCTAGACGGAGCTAATGTTGAAATCTGCCAGCAAGTAGGCAAAGAAAACATGTTTTTGTTTGGTCTGTTAACCGAGCAGGTTAATGATCTTTTGCGGCATGGATATAACGCAATGGAGTATTATCAGAACAACTTCTGGATTCACCGTATTGTTAGCGCCATTCAGCATGGCGTTGGTAGCCCCGGGCATGAGATTGCCTTTCCCGATCTGGCGAATGCACTTCTCTTCAATAGTGCTGGCAATGTAGCCGATCCTTATTTAGTGCTGGCAGATTTTGAAGATTATTGCCGCGCACAGCGCGAAGCGGATCAAGCTTTTCGCCATACAGAGCCATGGAATCGTAAGGCGATAATTAATGTTTCTAAAGCTGGTATTTTTGCTGCGGATCGCTCAGTGCTGGATTATGACGAGCGGATTTGGCATTTGACCCATTTAGATCACTAATTCGCAAAGATCTGTCACCCCGGCTCAGATTCCGTCAGGTATTGATATTAAAAGTCACTTTTTGGTATAGATACCTGACGGTTATTTACATCATGACTGATAAAAATCAATGAGTATTTTATGATTGAAATAGCTATACTATAGACTATCAATATACTAAAGGAGATTCTTCTTATGAAAGCAAAGGTTTGTCAGTTCGTAGAAATGGGTATTTTAGTTTTTTTGCTATTGCTCTTTATGGTAGGCTGTCAAAATGAAAATGAGGAAATACAAAATTCAGATAACGCTTTATCAGTTATGCATTCTGAAGAGTCAACAGATTCTGTAATAGCGGAGAGGGAAGAAGAGAGTGAAAGTTCTGAGATTGTAGAATCTGAACAATCGGCACAACCAGCCTCAGAAACAATGGAAGCGCCTCTCGAGGAAGAATCGCAGTTGGAAAACGCAATTTTAACAGAGCCCAGACTCACCTTAGAAGAGATTGAGTCTTTGAATGCGCAGCAAATAATATGGGGGCCTGGGACGAATTTTGACGAAAAAAATAGATCAGAGGTTTGCGTTGCCTATCAAGATTTTTATGGTTCATATGACGCATGGTTTATAGGACCTGAAAAAAATGAAATCTATTTGACCTTTGACGAAGGGTATGAAAATGGATTTACAGCAGATATTTTGGATACACTCCAAGAAAAACAGGTTCCCGCCGTGTTTTTTGTTACCATGGATTATGTACAAGATCAGCCAGAACTCGTGCAGCGTATGATAGACGAAGGCCATATTGTTGGAAACCATTCAACCACACACCCGAATATGACAACCTTATCTATTGAAGAAGCAGAGGCCGAGATCATGGAACTGCATGAATATGTTAAAGAACATTTCAATTACGAAATGTTTTTGTTCCGGGCGCCGGAAGGAGCGTTTAGCCATCAGTCGTTGGCTATAGCGCAGTATTTGGGGTATCAAAGTGTTCTATGGAGCTTTGCTTATAATGATTGGAATGTGAATGCTCAAATGGATCCTTCGAATGCTTTAGATTTATTGTGTGAACGTTTACATCCGGGAGCAATTTATCTATTGCATGCTGTCAGTGAAACCAATGCAACGATTTTAGGCGATTTTATTGAAGAGACACGGGCTCAGGGCTATGAGTTTTGTACGTTTGAATAGAGGAAGAATCAGTATGGAAATGGTAGAACAGATTAAAACTTTATTGGTGAAGGGGATTGATAGTGAGGCTCTTTTACAAGAAATAGCCAGTCATTTTTATGAAACAATAGAAGAAAAGAAGAAGCATCACCGGATTGTAGCGGAGCGTTTGGCGCAGTATGTCACTCTCAAAGACTACTTTGAAAAAGATTGGGACCCACTCGGTCTGGAAGATCAAGAGATTTTGCAAGATATGCAAGACGATATAGAGTATGCGCTGGAAGACGAATTTGATCGTGTAGAAGACGATGTCAAGCATGAACTGTTACATGGCAAGCTGGCAGCCTTAGTGAAGGAAGATGTGAAAGCCAAGGGCTTCATACTGAGTCAGCAGACAGGACGCCGGCACCTAGACGAGAATGAGCTTGAAGAAATTTACCTAGAAGCGTTTACTCAATTTGATTTTCTGCGTATGCATTTAAGTGAATACATTCAAAAACAAGCGCCGCAGGAATTCTATGCGCTGGGAAGGCAGCAGATTGAAGCCTATCGTCAAGAAAAAGGGCTGCTCATGGACGCTAAAGAATTCAATGATTATTACGAAGATCATTTTGATAAAGAGCGTCTCTGGGATTTATTCGCGCACAAAATTTACGAGTGTATTCATTATAATCAGCATTACATATTAGAAGAACCAGAAGCGGATGCCGACGAAGAAGAGGCAGTATTCAGCAGCGGTACCATGGCAGAAAATGAAGAGGAAACAGCGTATCAGGCCGATGATAAAGATGCGATTTTGGTTCCCGATGGCGATCTGTCACCGGATATGTTCTCTTTTGTGTATGAGCTGATGGACGAATATAATGGACGGCGCGTTCTGCCTTCAGAGAATGAATGGGGAGAAGAGGCGTATTGGACAACGTATCGCGACGACTTTGCGGAAATTCTGGGGCTATTTATGATCGCGCAGCTGGAAAATACCATTCGCTATTTTAATGAAGAATGTCCGGAGCAGTATGATACCTTGGCTCATTTATACCACTGGAGTCCGGAAGACAGAAAAAATCCGGAGGTCGTTTTAACTACGTGCGATAAAATCAGTTATTTTCTAACAGATATGCAAGAAGCGTTGTGGAACGAATTTTCCGAATCCGAACTCTTACCGCTGTATGAGCGCGGGAAAAATATGGCGTAATGCTTTATACCAGAGGAAAAAAAGCTTGCTTTTTTAGAGAAAAACGGGTACAATAACCTCGACAATAGAATAATGGGAGAATATTAGCGATACGAAGGGAGAACACCATGAAAAAAAGAGCGCTTTTGTTAAGCGTATGGGTACTTCTGATTGCTGTTGTACTGGGCGCCTGCCAAGACGATAGGCAGTCAGATTCTTCATCTACTAATACTTCTTCAACTAACACACCGGCAGATTCTGAGCCGCTTCAGGGCGGCCGGCTGGTTTACGGCATGACACAGGATCTGGTGAGTCTTGACCCCCATCAAAGCACGGACGCAGGAACTCGGAGTGTGGTATTCAATCTGTACGAAGGGCTTGTTAAGCCGACGCCTGCCGGTGAATTAGAGCCGGCCGTCGCGGAGTCGGTCGATATTTCGGACGATGCTAAAACGTATACGTTTACGTTGAGAGACGGCATTACGTTTCATGATCAAAGCCCAGTTACGGTAGAAGATATCCAGTATTCGATTGAGCGTTATGCGGAGATTCAAGGTGAATCCTCCGCTTTTTTTAATCGCCTGGAAGAGGTTGAGATTATTGACGACCGGACCGTAGCCGTTCATTTAACAGAAGGAGATTCTGAATTTTTGTCGGAGCTGACGCTGGCAATTATTCCTAAAGATAACGAAGATCCTGCGGGAAATCCGATTGGTACGGGACCGTATCAATTCGTTTCCTATACGCTGGGGCAAAATCTGGAGCTTAAGCGGTATGAAGGCTACTGGAAAGAAGACGGCGCGTATCTGGACGAAGTGCAGTTTAAAGTGATTGCCGATGTCACTACCGCTATGACAGAGCTGCAGGCCGGTACCATTGACGTGCTCAATTATTTAACGGTTGATAACGTACAGACACTGCAGCGGGCTCAGGGCGATGCATTTACCATTGTAGAGGGAACCATGAATCTGGTGCATGGTCTGTTTTTAAATCACGAGTATGAACCGCTGCAGGACGTCCGGGTACGACAGGCTCTTTGCTACGCCATTAACCGGCAGGAGATCAATGATTTTCTGTTTGGCGGAAAAAGCCATTTGATTGGTTCGCACATGATTCCGGGGCTGACGCAGTGGTATGAAGCAGAAGCCGAAACTCTCTATGAATATAATCCGGAAACGGCGCGCCAGCTATTGGCGCAGGCAGGATATGCCGATGGATTTACGCTGGAAATTACGGTGCCCAGCTCCTATTCACAGCATGTGAATACTGCCGAAATTATTGCGAATCAATTATCGCAAGTTGGTATTACGGCTACGATTCGTCAGGTAGAGTGGGCTACTTGGCTCTCCGAGGTCTATCAGGGGCGCCAGTATCAGGCAACGGTAATCGGATTCGACGGAACGCTGGCTCCGAGTAACTGGCTAGATATGTATGGCAGCGAGGCCTCCAACAATATGACGAACTATGCGGATGCAGAGTATGACGCACTGCTGCAGGAAGCAATGAATACGGTAGACGCAGAGGAGAAGGCGGCGCTGTATAAGAGACTGCAGCTGCATTTAGCGGAAAATGCGGTTTCCGTTTATATCGAGGATCCTGCAGACTATGTTGCGCTGAGCTCGGAATTTGCCGGATATGAGTTTTATCCAACGGCCGCATGGGACGTATCGAAGATATATCGATGCGCTTCTTAAAAAATAAACGAAGGAGGTAAGGGAAGGGTATGCAGTATATTGTCAAAAAAATCATTACTCTCATTATTACGCTACTACTCATCACCTTACTCACATTTACCGCTTTTGCGGTGATTCCCAGTGACGCGGCGCAGGCGCGCCTGGGTACAGAGGCTACGCCGCAGCAGGTAGAAGCGCTGCGAGAGGAGATGGGGCTGAATGACCCGGTTTTACAGCGCTACGGGAACTGGTTAACCGGGGCGCTGCAGGGAGATTTTGGGCAGTCCTATCAGTATGACGGAGTGCAGGTTAGCGACATGTTGGCAGAGCGTCTGCCAACAACGGCGCTTTTGGCGGGGCTTTCTTTTTTGCTCATTCTTGTCATTTCCTTGCCATTAGGTATTCTCTGCGCCAGATTTAGAGGCAGTTTTTTAGACGGACTCATTACACAGCTAACCCAGATTACCATGGCAATTCCTTCTTTTTTTCTGGGAATTTTGCTAACGTATATTTTTGGTCTGGTGCTGCGCCTGTTCCAACCGGGCGCTTTTGTGGCGCCAACTGAAAATCTGGGGCAGAGCCTATACTATCTTCTGTTTCCGGCCTTGGCCGTAGCGATACCTAAAATTGCTATGGTTGTCAAGTTCTTGCGGGGAGCGATTTTAGGAGAAATTCAGCTGGATTATGTGCGGACCGCGCGCAGTAAAGGAAACCGCGAGGGGCGGGTACTGTATGTACATGTGCTTCGCAATGCGTTTCTTCCGGTGCTGACCTTTTTGGCGCTGATTATTGCCGATATTATGGCCGGCAGCATTGTGGTAGAACAGGTATTTAGTGTGCCAGGCATTGGCCGGCTGTTAATTACAGCCATTTCCGGCCGGGATTATCCGGTGGTGCAGGCCGTTGTAACGTATATTACGGTTATTGTTCTAGGCGTTAATTTTTTGGTGGATATGCTGTATCCGCTCATAGATCCGCGCATGCGATCCGCCTATGCAGGGCCAAGCAGGAGGCAGCTATGAGAGTTAAGCGCAGCGATATAGTGCAGAACAAGTATCTGCTGATTGGCGGGATTTTAACGGGACTCTTTATTTTGGTCGCTCTTCTTGGGCAGATATGGACACCGTATTCGGTAACGCAAATGGATCCTCTGTCTACCAACCTGGCTCCTTGTTTGGCCCACCCCATGGGAACCGACAATTTTGGCCGGGATGTGCTGAGCCGTGTTATGAATGGCTGCGGCACTACGTTATGGGTGGCTCTGGCAACTGTGCTTATCGGTGGTATCGTGGGCACAGTGATTGGCGCGTTAACGGGATATTTTGGCGGCTGGCTGGATACGGTTTTAATGCGGATCTGCGACATTATTTTATCCTTCCCCAGTGTTTTGTTGGCCTTGTTGTTTATTAGTTTGCTGGGAACAGGAACCGACAATATGATTTTGGCACTTGGCATTCTGTTTATCCCCAGTTTCGCACGTATTGTTCGAGGCGAGGTGATGCGCTGCTTGGAGCTTGACTTCGTGCGCAGCGCCAAAGTTATGGGAGTTCGCCCTTTGCGCCTGATTTTTGTTCATATTTTGCCCAATACACTGGTTAGCCTGCTGACAACGGCGGCGATCGCGTTTAATAATGCGGTACTGGCGGAAGCGAGTATGAGTTATTTGGGGCTGGGGCTTCAGCCTCCGTTACCCAGTCTTGGTCGCATGCTTTCAGAGGCGCAAGGCTACTTACTGACGGCGCCATGGTATGCGATAGCTCCGGGCGTTGTGATTGTACTCATTATTTTAGGATTTTCCATGCTGAGTGAAGGGCTTCGAAACTGGCGGCCCTAGAGGAGGAAAACATGAAGCGAGCTTTTGCGGTAGAACATTTAAGTATTGCGTTTCAAGACAAAAACGAGCCGCTGCAAACTGTTGTCAGCGATGTTTCCTTTTCCATAGGGCTAGGTAAAGGGAAGAGCGAAATTGTTGGCGTGGTTGGCGAGAGCGGCAGTGGTAAATCCATGACGGCGCTAGCGGCCATGGGGCTTCTGAAAGACAATGCCAGGGTTTTGCAAGGCGCCATTTGGCTGGAGGAGCAGAATTTGCTTTCCCTGAATGCGAAAGAGCTGAGCCGCGTGCAAGGCAGTGAAATGAGTATGATTTTTCAGGAGCCTATGACGAGCCTAAATCCACTCATGCGCATTGGAGAGCAGGTGGGAGAGAGCTTGTTTCTGCACCCGGGGCATGGGGCAAAGCTCAGTAAAAAAGAGATTCGCCGGCAGGTTTTAAAGGCGCTGGAAGAAGTGGGGCTGGAAAACGCGGAGCGCGTATACCGGCAGTTTCCTCATGAGCTGTCCGGCGGACAGCGGCAGCGGGTTATGATTGCTCAGGCTATGATCAATCAGCCCAAGCTGCTGATTGCCGATGAGCCAACGACAGCGCTGGATGTCATGGTACAGGAACAGATTTTAGAACTTCTGCGCCGCCTGCATCGGGAAAAAGGCGTTTCGATTCTATTTATTTCTCACGATTTAGCCGTGATAGAGAAAATTTGCAGCCGTGTTTTGGTTATGTATCAAGGGCAAATCGTTGAAGAAGGCGCCGTAAGTCAGGTGCTGCATCACCCGAAACATGAATATACCCGTACTTTGGTAGAACGGTTTCCCCGTTTTATCGCGCCTCCCAGATCCAAGCAGAATGTTTTGACGCTGCGGGACGTCAGTGTATTTTACCGGGAGAGAAAGGCCGAACGATCGGGCGCTCAGCGCCGAGAAATCGTTCACCACGCGAATCTGGAAATACGAGAAGGAGAGATTCTGGGGCTGGTTGGCGAGAGCGGCAGCGGTAAATCGACGCTGGCCAAGGCCATTGTCGGATTGAATCCGCAGTATGAGGGCGAGATCCTTATGCAGCCTGATCTTCAGCCGCAAATGGTGTTTCAAGATCCCTTCGGGTCTCTGAATCCTGCGCATACGATTGGCTGGATTTTATCGGAGCCTCTGCGAATCATAGGGATTAAGAGCGCGAAAGAGCGCAAAGAACGGGTGCTTCAAATGCTGGAGAATATGGGGCTGTCTAAAGATTTTTATAATCGATATGCCAGGGAGCTTTCGGGCGGTCAGCGCCAGAGAGTCAGTATAGGCGCGGCGCTTTTGCGAGATTCTAAACTTTTGGTAGCCGATGAACCCGTTTCAGCGCTGGATGTTACGGTGCAATCGCAGATTTTACAGCTGCTTTTAGAGGTTCACCGTCAGAATGGACTTTCTATACTCTTCATTTCTCATGATTTAAATTTGGTGCGTCATATTTGCCACCGCGTGGCAGTTATGTATCAGGGAGAAATCGTTGAAATAGGGGATGCGCAGGAGATTTATCGGTCGCCCAAGCATCCGTATACGCGTCGATTGCTGCAAGTGGAAAATATGAATTTATAATTTCAACAAATAATCGGGGCCTGCTCCAAGCGGTTTTGCTTGAGGCAGGCCCCGATGGCATATACCTTAATGAGGCGGCGATACGCAGGGAGGTTACGCGTCTTTTCGAATAGACGGTTTTCCCTGTTCCATAACGAGCGTAATATGGTCGCCCGGTACAATTTCTTCTTTCAAAAATGCTTCGGCAATTTCGTCTTCAATGCTCCGCTGAATCAGGCGGCGCAGAGGACGCGCTCCATATTTTTCGTCGTAGCCGTTTTCCGTTAGGTATTCTTTCACTTCGTCAGTTACGGCAATCTGAATATTCTGATATTCGCCCGAATGGTATACGTCCTGCAGCATCAGATCGACAATTTGGCGAAGCTGCGGTTTGGTCAGCGGATCAAAAGTAATAATTTCATCGACACGGTTTAAAAACTCGGGACGGAAAATCTGTTTCAGCGCTGCCTCAATACGAGAGGAGAGAGCTTCCGGTTCGCTTTGGTTAAAGCCGAGTCCGTTATTTTTAAAGCTGGCTCCCGCATTGGTTGTCATAACAATAATGGTGTTTTCAAAGTTAACGGTGCGGCCCTGGCTATCGGTTAAACGACCGTCGTCTAAAATCTGCAGAAGCATGTTAAAGACGTCGCTATGCGCTTTTTCAATCTCGTCCAGCAAAATGAGCGAGAAAGGACGGCGGCGCACTTTTTCCGTTAATTGCCCGCCCTGATCATACCCAACGTATCCGGGAGGCGCTCCGATTAACTTGGAAACAGTATGCTTTTCCATATATTCCGACATATCGATACGCAGCAGCGCGTCTTCGGTACCGAACAGTTCAACGGCCAGCGTTTTAACCAGTTCGGTTTTACCAACGCCGGTGGGGCCGGCGAAAATAAATGAAGCCGGCTTTCTTTCCTTACGGAACCCGGAACGATTGCGGCGAATAGCCCGCGAGAGCGCGGAAACGGCGTCGTCTTGGCCAACAATGCGCTGATGCAGGCGCTCCTCCAGAGAAATGAGTTTGGCCGATTCTGCCTGTGTCAGACGTTTAACGGGAATTTTGGTCCAGCCTTCAATCACATGCGCTAGATCGTCGAAGGTAAGCGGCATATGCATGCAGGCCTCTTTTTTAGCCGCAATTTCTTTTTCGAGCCGCAATTCTTCAACGCGGCATTTGGCCGCGGTTTCAAAATCTTCGGCGGAAGCGGCGTCTTCCTTCTTTTGCAGCGTAACGGCCAGCGTTTTCTCCAGATCCTGAAGATCAATCAGGCCGGTATTATTGAGATTGACGCGGGAAGCCGCCTCGTCAATTACGTCAATGGCTTTATCCGGCAAGAAGCGCTGGTGGATATAGCGCTGAGAAAGATGAACTGCGTCTTCAATTATTTCGTCTGAAATCGAGACGTTATGGTAATGTTCGTAATGAGGACGAATGCCCTTGAGAATTTCAATGGTTTCCTCGGTAGAGGGTTCGTCAACAATAATAGGCTGAAAACGGCGCTCCAGCGCAGAGTCTTTTTCAATGTATTTTCGGTATTCTTCCAGCGTGGTGGTACCGATTACCTGCAGACTGCCGTTAGCCAGCGCCGGTTTTAAAATGTTAGCGGCGTTCATAGAGCCCTGCGCATCGCCGGCCCCCATAATGTTATGGATTTCGTCAATCACTAAAATAACGTTGCCAGCACTGGTCACCTCGTTAATAATGGCCTTCATTCTGGCCTCGAATTGCCCGCGAAACTGTGTGCCGGCCACCAGCCCTGTCATATCTAACAGATATACTTCTTTGTCGCGCAGCTTAACAGGCACCCGTCCCTGCGCAATTAAAAGAGCAAAGCCCTCGGCAATGGCCGTTTTCCCCACACCGGGCTCGCCCAGGAGCACCGGATTATTTTTGGTCCGCCGATTTAAAATTTGCATCAGCCGATCAATTTCACGGCTACGCCCCACAACGGTATCAATTTCGCCGTGCGCAGCCCGGTCGGTTAGGTTGGTGCTGAATTTGGACAGCGTTTTCAGCTTGTCGGCGCGGTGCTTGTTATAGCGCACTCGGCGGTCGTCTTGCGCGGCATCGGCCCCGGAAGCGCCGCTATCGTCAGGCAAATCAACATCGGCCACCATTTCCGTATTCGAATCCTGGTCCGATTCTTCGCCGGCATGAGAAGCCCCCATCATCATATTCAGCATATCCGGCGGGAAGAGCTTTTCCATTTCTTCCATATCGCCGTTTTCAGACAGATTTTCCATGAGGGCGTTCATTTGTTCGCCAATATTCTCCATGTCTTCCGGCTTAAAACCATTTTGTTCCAACATAGTTTTAAGGGAAAAACCGTTTTTCTGCGCACAAGTCAAACACATCGCGATTTGCCGGTTTTGCCCTTTTTCCATGCGGTTTACAAACAAAACCGCTGTATTTTTATGACAAACTTGACATAACATAGATCATTCCTCCATTTTCCTGCCAAAAGCCTCTTTAATTAAGCATAAAAAAGCCTTGGCATCAAACATATTATACGGATTGCTCTTCACATTTGCAAGTCTTTTTGCTATAATAGGGTAGAAAATCAGAAAGATTTAAAAGTTTGTTCACAGTTGGAGGAGCGCACATGGCAGTAGGAGATTATAAAAGAGCACTGCGGCAGGGCCGCAAAGAATATCAAGCCAATCTGGCAAAGGGGGTATATCCCTATCTGCAGGTTTTAGAAGAGCTGACGAGCAATATCGAGATCGAATCCGAGGTATCGCTGGGGATCAATGATATTCCGATTGATCGCATTGTCGGTACCAACAGCCATGCACGCAGTACAGCCTTTGCCAGCAATTTTATGCCCCTTCTGGATGAAGACAGTGAATTCGCGGCCAAGTGGATTGCGCTTTGCGACATTCACCTGAAAGAAGGCATTCGGGATCCGATTAAATGCTATGAATTTATGAACCGTTTTTATGTCATTGAAGGCAATAAGCGGGTTAGCGTTTTGAAGTATTTTGGCGCCGTAGAGATTACCGGCGAAGTAACCCGTATTATTCCCAGACCAGACGGCAGCCATGAATCCAATATTTATCGTGAGTTTTTGCAATTTTTTAAAGTTGCCTATATCAATTACCTATGGTTCTCCAAGGAAGGAAACTTTCTTAAAATTTTACAGGTGCTGGGGCGCACAAAACGAGAAGATTGGGATACTGATTTTCAAAAAGATTTTCGTTCTTGCTATGTCCGGTTTTCTAATGCGTTTAAGGCGCTGGGCGGTGAAAAGCTTCATATCACGGTGGGCGACGCCCTTTTAGAATTTTTAAAAATATTCTCTTTAGACGATATTTTAAAGCAAAGCGATGAAGATTTAAAAGAAGAGCTGTCAAAAATCTGGGAAAGCATTCAGCTGTTAGAGCAGGATACACCGGTGGGGCTTCAAATGCAGCCATTAGAAGAGCCGGCCCACAAAGGCATTGTCAATCTGCTGACCAGCGCGCTGAGCGGCAGCAATAAGAAAAAGCTGAAGATCGCGTTTGTACATGATAAAACCAAAGAAACTTCCAGCTGGACGTATAGCCATGAGCTGGGGCGTATGTATTTGGAAGACGTAATGGGCGATCAGGTAGAAATTACGGCGATTGATTCCGTATTTCAACGGGAAAAAACACCGGATGAAATTTTAGAAGAATTGGTGGCTAGGGAGTTCGACGTGATTTTTACCACAACCCCGCAGCTGATTCAGCAAACGCTAAAAGCCGCGATCAACCACCCACAGGTGAAATTTTTAAATTGTTCGGTGAATATGGCGTATCGGCATTTGCGCACGTATTATGGTCGCATGTATGAAGCCAAGTTTCTTTGCGGGCTCATTGCCGGAGCCATGACAAAGAAAAACCGAATCGCTTATGTAGCCGATTACCCCATTTCCGGAATGATTGCGAACATCAATGCCTTCGCTCGCGGCGTGCAGATTGTTAATCCACAGGCTAAAGTATATCTGCGCTGGTCTACGCAAAAGGATCAGAATGTCAATGAAACGCTGGAAAAGCTGGATGTAGACATGATTTCGCACCAGGATATGATTACGCCGGGGCTGGCCAATCGAAAATTCGGTCTTTACATGATTGAAGAAGACGAAATTCGCGGCCTGGCCATGCCATACTGGAACTGGGGACATTTTTATGAGAGAATCATTCGCAGTATTTTAAGCGGTTCTTGGGACGAGGTTGACGATACCGAAGAACTGAAATCGATCAACTATTGGTGGGGGTTATCTTCCAATGTTGTCGATATGATCTACTCAGAGGATCTGCCGGAAGGCGTGCAGCAGCTGGTTCAGTTTTATAAGCGGAGCATTACGCACCTTATGGTAGGGCCGTTTGACGGCTATATTCATGACCAGCAGGGGCGCCTGCGTGCGCAGGAAGACGGATATATCAGCACCAATGACATTGTTACCATGGACTGGCTGATTGATAATGTGATTGGTGAAATTCCGTCGACTGCCGAGCTTACGCCCGATGCGCAAAAACTAATTACGTCTTCGCAAGACGGCAGCAGTGACAGCGAGGGTGTTGTAGAGCTGTAATACGCTTGCAGTGGCGAAAGAGGAGGAAAGAGTTGTGAAAGTGATGCAAAAAGTAGGGGATTTTGCTTATATTACACTGGGGACGTTAATTACAGCCGCCGCCGTATTCTTTTTTCTGGTGCCCAGCCATTTGGCGATCGGCAGCATTTCCGGTTTGGCCATTTTGTTAAGCGAGGTGACGCCGCTTTCGGTATCAACCTGGACTATGGTTATGAATGTGGGGCTGCTTCTGCTGGGTTTTGTAACGTTGGGGAAGGAATTTGGCGTTAAAACAGTATATACGTCTATTTTATTGCCGGTCTTCTTAGCTGTATTGGAAAAGCTGTTTCCCCAGCAGGCATCTATCACGGGAGATGCGTTTACCGATATGGTTTTGTATTGTTTTGCCGTGAGCGTAGGCCTTGCCATGCTTTTTGTGCGCAATGCGTCGTCGGGCGGTCTGGATATTATTGCTAAAATCCTTAACAAGTATCTGCATATCGATTTGGGAAGAGCCATGGCGCTGACCGGTATGTGCGTAGCGGTTTCGGCCGTGTTTATTTACGACATGAAAACGGTTGTTCTTAGCGTGCTGGGTACGTATGTTTTTGGTATGGTGCTGGATCATTTTATTTTCGGCTCCAGTATGAAGAAGCGCGTCTGCATTTTGTCCGCAAAGGAAAAAGAAATACGCCGCTTTGTACTGGACGATTTAAAAAGCGGCGCTACGTTATATCATGCGTACGGTGCGTATGACGAAGAAAAGCAGACCGAAATCATTGTCATTGTCAATAAGCACGAATACGTTAAGCTCATGAACTTTATTAAACAGGTAGATCCCGATGCCTTCGTTACGGTGTACGCGGTGAATGAAGTGCTTTATAAACCCAAGCGATAAATAGCAAAAAGCATGGCCGTGTTACTGCAGGTCATGCTTTTTTAGAATTTGCCGGCTTTCCATTTCGCTGCCGGTCTGTACAATATTTTTTCCGAAACGATCATACAGCTGAAGAAGGGAATGAGACAGTTTTTCTTTTTTCTCGCGCAGCCGGTTTTCTTCGAGTGATATTTGGTGCACGTCGTGCCGGGTAAGCGAGCTGGTGCTAATGCCCAGCAGGCGCACCGGCCGGATTAAAGGCGCTTTTCGCAGCAAGTCGCTGGCGGTTGCGAAAATGTCGCCGGCATCGCGCACGGGATTTGTTAAGGTTTTTGACCGCGTATGCAGCTGTAAATTATTGTATTTGATTTTTAAGGTAATCGTCTGGCACCAAAGGTGGTCTTCCATAAGGCCAATAGAAAGTGTACGAGCCAGCAGGCGAAGCGTACTTTCCATTTCCGGCAAATGGGTCATATCATGCTGGTAGGTAACTTCCTTGCCGTAAGATTTGGCCTCTCCCTCGCCCAGGTGAAGAACAGGGCGCTCGTCAATTCCGCGCGCGGCGCGAAAAAGCTCAAGGCCGCTTTGACCGAGCAGTTTTTGAAGATCTTGGGGTTTCCAGCGTAAAAGGTCCCGAATGGTGTTTAGCTGATAGCGGTTTAATAGTGCCGCGGTTTTAGCGCCAACCCCGGGAAGGGTGCGGATGGGACGGTCTATGATGAGGCGCTGAAAGAATGCTGCGTCGGGAATGATAAAAAAACCATTGGGCTTTTTTTCTTCGCTGGCTAGTTTGGCCGTCATTTTATTGTAGCCGATGCCCACCGAACAGGTTAAGCCGGTCGCTTCATAAACCCGCTCTTTAATTTGCCGGCCAATGGTTTCGGCGGAGCCGAATAAAACAAGAGAACCAGTAATGTCTAAATATCCTTCGTCTAGGGCTACAAATTCGATTTGATCGGTATAGTCCATTAGAATTTCGTGGATTTGCTGGCTTACCGCGCGGTACCGGGGATAGTTGCCATGCCGGTATATGCCATGGGGACATAACCGATAGGCTTCTTTTATGCTCATACCGGAGCGGACGCCAAAAGGACGGGCTTCGTACGAACAGGTAGCCACAACGCCGCGTTCATGAGGCAGCGCGCCGATGATTAATGGTTTGCCCGCAAGTTCAGGGTGATCTCTGACTTCAACGGCGGCATAAAACGCGTCCATATCCATGTGTAAAATGGTTCGGTCCATACTTTTCTCCCTCCTTAAACAGATGCCAGATTCTTGCGGTTGTTCTGTGTGGGTATTATATCATGGGGCGAAGAAGGCTTCAATAGAGTATAAAAGAAGAAGAGGGCAAAAAAAGATGAAAAAAAGAAAAAAACGGTTTACAAGCGATAGGGAGTGTGCTATAATTTCTGCTTAGAATTAGCCGCTGCTCAGTGAATGGAAGCTCCAACCTTTACTTAGCAGCCGGTGAGTATCAAGAGTGAATGGAGGTGTCAATATGACAAAAGAAAGAAAACAGGAAATCATCCGGGAGTATGGACGTAAAGAAGGCGACACAGGTTCTCCTGAGGTTCAGATTGCGCTTTTAACAGAGCGTATCAATCACCTGACCGAGCATCTGAAGACCCACAAAAAGGATCATCATTCTCGTCGCGGTCTGTTAATGCTGGTTGGTCAGCGCCGTGGTTTGTTAAACTACTTGAAATCCATCGATATTGAAGGATATCGTGCTCTGATTGAGAAACTGGGTATTCGAAGATAATCAGCAAAAAAGTTGTAAGCCTGCGAAGGCAGGTTTACAACTTTTTGTCGTCTTTTGCAGTCATGATTTGGCGCGGGTAGCGCCAAACTGATGATACAATAAAGTAGAGCGGGAACGGGGGTTCCCACTCGGTAGTATTGGTAAAACGTAAGGTAACAACAGGAGGTAAGTATGTCGCAGGTATTTCAAATGGAGCTGGCTGGCCGGCTGCTGAAAGCAGAAATCGGCAAAGTGGCGGAACAGGCGAATGGTGCCGTGTGGATCTCATATGGAGATACAACGCTTTTGTCCACGGCAACCGCATCGGACAAGCCCAGAGAAGGAATTGATTTCTTTCCGCTGAGCGTAGATTATGAAGAGAAAATGTATTCCGTAGGAAAAATTCCCGGAAGCTTTTTAAAACGGGAAGGGCGTCCCAGTGAGAACGCAGTGCTGACGGCACGGTGTATTGATCGTCCCATGCGTCCTTTATTCCCCAAAGATTATCGTAACGACGTTTCCATTGTCAACACGGTTTTAAGCGTAGATCAGGATTGTGCTCCGGAGATTTTGGCTATGGTGGGTTCGTCCATTGCCGTTTCGATTTCTGACATTCCGTTTGCCGGCCCGGTAGGCGCGGTATCGGTAGGTCTGGTCGATGGCGAATTGGTCATTAACCCCACGGCAGAGCAGAGAAGAAAGAGCGATCTGGATCTAACGGTTGCTTCTACCGCAGAAAAAGTAGTAATGATCGAAGCCGGTGCCAATGAAGTGCCGGAAGAAAAAATGATTGAAGCGATTTTCTTTGGGCATGAAGCTAATCAGAAAATCGTAGCCTTTATCAATGAAATTGTGAGAGCTGTTGGAAAACCGAAGCATGCGTATGAAGAGCAGGTAGTGCCGGAAGACGTATTTGAGGCGCTGAAACAAATTTGTCCTCCGCAGCAGATGGAAGAGGTTGTCTTCACCGACGTCAAACAGGTTCGGGAAGAGCGCATTAACCAGCTGACAGACGAATTTAAGGCTTATATTGAGCAGCTGCCGGAAGAAGAACAGGAACATATGGCAAAATATGTGGACGAGGCCATTTACCAATATCAGAAAAAGACGGTTCGTAAAATGATTAAGGAAGATGGAAAACGTCCCGACGGACGTCAGCTGACGGAGATCCGTCCGTTATCGGCTGAAGTGGATGTATTGCCGAGGGTTCATGGTAGCGGTTTATTTAAGAGAGGTCAAACGCAGGTGCTGACAGTGGCAACGCTGGGGGCCCTGAGCGAGCGACAGATCTTAGATTCGTTGGACGAAAATGTAGATTCCAAACGGTACATTCACCAGTATAACTTCCCCTCCTACTCGGTAGGAGAAACCAAGCCCAGCCGCGGCCCCGGACGCAGGGAGATTGGTCACGGCGCGCTGGCCGAGCGGGCGCTGGTACCGGTTCTGCCGTCAGAGGAAGAGTTCCCTTACACCATTCGCGCGGTTTCGGAAGTGCTCAGTTCTAATGGTTCTACTTCTCAGGGAAGTATCTGTGCCAGCACGCTGGCGCTCATGGCTGCCGGTGTTCCGATTAAAGCTCCGGTTGCCGGTATTTCCTGCGGTCTGGTTACTGGCGATACCGATGACGATTTCATTTTGCTTACGGATATTCAGGGATTGGAAGACTTCTTTGGCGATATGGACTTCAAAGTTGCCGGTACGCATAAGGGAATTACCGCTATTCAAATGGATATTAAAGTGCAGGGACTGACGCGCCCGATCATTGAGCAGGCGATTGCGCGTACGAAAGAAGCCAGAGAGTATATCCTGAATGAGGTTATGGCTCCGGTGATTGCCGAGCCCAGAGAGCACTTGTCCGAGTATGCGCCCAAGATTTTCCAAACCAAGATTAGCGTTGCTAAGATTGGCGAAGTGGTTGGACCGAAGGGCAAAACGATTAACAAGATTATCGACGAAACCGGCGTTAAGATTGATATTGAAGAAGACGGTAACGTTTACGTGCTCGGTAATAACGAGGCCATGTGCCGTCAGGCCATTAAGACAATCGAAACCATTGCTAAAGAAATCCAGATGGATGAGATTTATAACGCCAAAGTAGTGCGTCTAGCTAAATTCGGTGCGTTTGTAGAATTGCTGCCGGGTAAAGACGCTTTGTTGCATCTGTCAGAAATTAGCTATGAGTATGTGAAAGATGTAGAAGACGTATTGCACGAAGGCGATGAAATTATGGTTAAGGTTATTGGCATCGACGACCAAGGCAAGGTTAAAGTATCGAGAAAGGCTCTTTTACCGCCGCCTGAAGACGGCGATCGCAGTCAAGGACGCGGGCCCAGACGGCCGCATGAGCACCGCGAGGGCTAATGCGTATAAAAGCCGCAACTTTATCACATACTATCAGCATCATGAACCATTCATGGTGCTGATTTTTTTATGGACAGGAGGGTTTGCGGCTATATGGAAAAAGAAACCATGACCCCTGAAGAGTATCAGGAAAATGTCAGAGAGCTGGGACAGACACAGGTAGTCATGCCGGAGGAAGATAATCCAAGAGGCAATATTCTGTGTATGAGTATTATTGGAGAAATTGAGGGGCATATGATGCTTCCGCCTCAAAATAAAACAACAAGGTACGAACATGTACTGCCTCAGCTGGCGGCCGCGGCGCAAAGCACGGAGGTCGATGGCGTTTTATTCTTAATCAACACGGTAGGCGGCGATATTGAGGCCGGTTTGGCGATTGCCGAAATGATCGCCGGCTTAGGAAAACCAACCGTTTCTCTGGTGCTGGGCGGCGGGCATTCCATTGGGGTCCCGCTTGCCGTTTCGGCGTCGTACTCTTTTATTGTACCCTCGGCTTCCATGACGATTCATCCGGTGCGCACCAATGGCCTAGTGATTGGCGTTTCGCAAACCTTTGAATATTTAGAGCGGATTCAGGACCGGATTATCGAGTTTGTCATACGCAATTCTAAAATGAAAGAAGAGCGTTTTCGCTCTCTTATGCTGAATACACATGAACTGGCAAAAGATGTGGGCAGTATTTTAATGGGAGAAGAGGCGGTAAAAGAAGGACTGATTGATGCTGTTGGCGGATTGTATGAGGCGCTGGAGAAGCTATATGCGCTGATTGCAAAGCGAAAAAAAGACGCTGCTGGCAAAGAGCCTAAGGAAAAGCAAGAGAGCCAAACGTCAAGCGAAACTTAAAAAGAAAGACGCTTTCAAGGTTTACAAACCCCTGTAAATATGGTAAAATTTAAGAGTTCTTTAGTGGAATCTTAAGCGCAGAGAGAATACAATATCATGTGCGAGTATAGGGGGTAAACATGGAGACAACTGGATATCTTCAATCGTTCATGACGGGCCTGGTGCATGGCTTAACGGAAATTTAACCGCTAAGCTGCTCAGGCCATTTAGTGTTAGCGAAATTTAGAAAAACAATAGGCCGCGTAACAGCGGCGACATGACAGAGAAGGGGGGGAGCCTGGTTTTGGCAGGAAGCAGTACGGGGCGTAAAACTTCGGTTGGTCGTACGAAAAAAACTACGACTAACGCCAAAAAAACGCAGACAAAGCGGAAAAAGAAAAAGAAAGCTTCAGGAAACTGGATGCAGCAGGAAGTACGCCGCTGGGTTATCTTTTTGCTTTTGCTGCTAGTGACGCTGGGCGTTTATCTGCAAAGCAGCATGGGCATAGCCGGCATTTGGCTTAGCACGCTGTTTTTGGGTTTGTTTGGGTTCTCCGCTTATGTGATTACATTATTTTCTTTACTCCTTGCCGGTTTTCAGCTTTTTAGTAAAATGCAGGCACGCACATGGAAAAGAGTTGCCGCCTGTTATGGCGAAATGATTGTACTTAGTGCGTTTCTCCATGTCTTAAACGGAAGTAACCTTACCACGTATAAAGCCATGTATAGTCAGGCCTCCATTCGCACGGGGGGCATTGTTGGCGGCTGCCTGGGCCAGGGGTTAACGGAGGTATTTGGTAAAACAGGCGCTATCGTTGTGCTCGTCTTTTTGTTTCTAATAGGCGCTATTTTGATTACCGAGCGCTCTTTTGTGAAGGGCATGACGCAGGCAGCGGAAAAGACGAAAGAAACCACCATGAAGGTGCATCAGTATACGGCGGATAAAACGGCGCAATATACGCAGCGCCGGCAGGAAAAGAAAGAGCTGGAAAACCTCAGACAGGAAGAAAAAAAGGCGTGGAGTAACGAAGAGGCGGCTCCGCGGCTCGATCTGGAGGCGCCTACAGCGGAAGGAGATCGGCAGATTATCATTCATGGTTTAAAACCCGACCCGGAAGCAGAGGCCCGCGCCGATGGGCGCAAAGTGAGCCCCGTTGGCAGAAAGAAACCGATTGCCGACGGAACCGTAGATATACCGCTGGTCAGCAGCGAGGCCTATATGAGCCGTAAAAAACGATTTGAAGCGCGGCAGCAGCAATCGGCGCAGCAAGAGCAGGCAGAAGTAAGCCCGGCCGTCGTACCGGAAGAAGTGGCAGAGCTAGAGGCAGCAGAGGCAGTCAAAGAGCAGCCGGAAGCAACCGGCATGGCCTGCCAAGAAACCAAGCCCTTGCTTGAAGAAGTAGATCTGGAGGCGCTGTCACAGGAAATTTCTACAGAAAAGGCGTTCGCAAACGAAGAGTTTCCAACGGGATATCCGGAAGAAGAAGCGACCGAAGAGGCTTCAAAAACTAAGAAGGCGCCTAAAAAACCGGGGCCGAGCGGTCGGTATCAGCCGCCTTCCGTCGAGCTTTTGAAACCGGGAAGCGGAGAGAGCATTGGCGGCACAAAGGCAGAACTGTTGCGCAGTGCCAAAGTGCTGGAAGACGCGCTGCTCAGTTTTGGCGTAGAGGCCAAAGTAGTGCAGGTAAACCGCGGGCCGGCCGTTACGCGGTTTGAGCTACAGCCTAAACAAGGCGTCAAAGTAAGCCGTATTGTGAATCTAACCGACGATATCGCCATGAATTTGGCGGCGCCGTCTATTCGAATTGAAGCGCCGATTCCAGGCAAAAGCGCGGTAGGCATCGAGGTGCCCAATAAAGAAATTAGCATGGTCACGCTGCGGGATGTTATCGATAGCGAGACCTTCCGGAAAGCGCCGTCCAAGCTTACGTTCTCGCTGGGAAAAGATATTGATGGCGAGGTGCGTGTGGCCGATATTGCCAAAATGCCGCATTTGCTCATTGCCGGCGCGACCGGATCCGGTAAAAGCGTTTGTATCAATTCTCTCATTATTAGCTTAATTTATAAAGCGGATCCTAACGAAGTGAAGCTGATTTTGATTGACCCCAAAGTCGTAGAGCTTTCGGTTTATAATGGCATTCCTCATTTGCTGCTGCCGGTTGTAAATGATCCGAAAAAAGCGGCGGCAACGTTAAACTGGGCCGTACAGGAAATGACGCGTCGGTACAAAAAGTTTGCCGACCTCAATGTACGGGATATTCGAGGCTATAACGAAGCGGTGCAAGATCTGGGGGAAGAAGAACCCAAGATGCCCCAAATTGTTATTATTATTGACGAGCTGGCCGACCTGATGATGGTGGCTTCGAAAGAAGTAGAAGCTTCCATTTGCCGTATCGCGCAAATGGCCCGCGCGGCGGGCATGCATTTGGTTATTGCGACGCAGCGGCCTTCGGTCGATGTGATTACCGGCCTTATTAAAGCCAATATTCCCTCGCGGCTTGCTTTTGCCGTTTCGTCAGGCGTGGATTCTCGCACAATCTTAGACAATGTCGGAGCCGAGAAACTGCTGGGACGTGGCGATATGCTGTTTTCACCGATTGGAGCGTCTAAACCGGTGCGGATTCAAGGCGCTTTTGTATCGGATAAGGAAGTGGAGGCCGTGGTAGAGTCCGTGCGCCTGCAGGGGCTCAGCTATGATCATGAACTGATGGATACGCTGCAAAGAGAAGATACGGCAGGAGGCAATGGAATTGAAGAAGAGATCGACGAATATTTAGAAGAAGCGATCCGGTTTGTTGTTGAGAAACAAAGGGCCAGTATCAGTATGTTGCAACGGGCTTTTCGCATTGGCTTTAATCGGGCCGCCAGGCTCATGGACGCCTTATACGCGCGAGGCGTGGTAGGACCGGACGAAGGCAGTAAACCGCGAAAAGTGTTAATGACGCAAGAAGAATGGGAAAATGATGAATTTTCGCATTAAAAAAAGAATGACAGGAGGAATTTGTCATGGAAGTTAAGTCCGATATTGAGATTGCTAGAGCGGCGCATATGAAACCGATTACGGAGATTGCCGCCGGGCTGGGCATTGAGGAAGAGGATCTGGAATGTTATGGCCGGTATAAAGCAAAGCTAAGCCAGCGCCTCTGGAAAAAGATTGAAAATCGCCCCGATGGCAAGCTGGTTTTGGTAACGGCCATTAACCCGACGCCGGCAGGCGAGGGAAAAACCACCACTACCGTAGGCTTAGGGCAGGCCATGGGAAAACTTGGCAAAAACGCGATCATTGCGCTGCGCGAGCCGTCTTTAGGCCCCTGTATGGGAGTGAAAGGCGGCGCAGCCGGCGGCGGCTATGCGCAAGTGGTACCGATGGAAGATATTAATCTGCATTTTACGGGGGATCTCCATGCGATTAGCGCGGCGCATAATCTGCTGGCCGCTATGATTGATAATCATTTGCAGCAGGGAAATGCGCTGGGTATGGATCCGCGAACCATTACCTGGAAACGGGTGGTGGATCTTAACGACCGCGCCTTGCGTCAGGTTATTGTTGGTTTGGGCGGTAAAAGCCAGGGCGTACCCAGAGAGACCGGATACATGATTACGGTGGCTTCGGAAATTATGGCCATTCTCTGTTTGGCTAAAGACCTTATGGATTTGAAAGAGCGGATTGGGCGTATTCTCATCGGTTATACATACGAGGGAAAACCCGTTTTTGCAAGCGATCTGAAAGCGCAGGGCGCCATGGCCGCATTGCTGAAAGACGCGATCAATCCTAATCTGGTACAAACGCTAGAAAATACACCGTGCATTATTCACGGCGGCCCCTTTGCCAACATTGCGCATGGGTGTAATAGCTTACGGGCTACGCGGTATGCGCTTAAGTTAGCCGATCTTGTAATTACAGAGGCCGGATTCGGCGCCGATTTAGGTGCGGAGAAGTTCTTAGATATTAAATGCCGAATGG
>CALWPV010000074.1 GCA_944383515.1 uncultured Clostridia bacterium | reverse complement strand
CGGGCCAAAGCCAAACCGAATCGCATAGTACAAAATAAAATCATGTAATTCATACGGACCCACAATTTCTTCCGTTTTCTGCGCAATTTCGCCGTTTTTAGCCGGCAACAATTCCGGGCTCACCGGCGTGTCTAAAATGTCGGCCAGTACCTTTTTCATGGCGTTATCTTGCGCAATCTCGGCATAGGCCGCAATGACATGGCGCACCAGCGTTTTGGGCAGCGAGGCGTTAACGCCGTACATCGACATGTGATCGCCGTTATACGTGGCCCACCCCAGCGCCAGCTCAGACAAATCGCCAGTTCCCACAACCATACCGCCGCTGGCATTGGCAATGTCCATTAAAATTTGTGTGCGCTCCCTGGCCTGCGCGTTTTCATAGGTAACATCTAGCTGCGCTGGATCGTGTCCAATGTCTTTAAAATGCTGCATCACTGCCGCCTGAATATCGACGCAGCGCAGCGTAACGCCCAGACACTGACACAGCGTTTCCGCATTGCTCCGCGTCCGGTGAGTGGTGCCAAAGCAGGGCATGGTTACGCCAATAATATCGCTGCGGCTGCGCCCTAAGCGGTCCATGGCTCCGGCGGCAACTAAAAGCGCCAGCGTAGAATCCAGCCCGCCCGAAATACCGATTACCAGCGTTTTACAATGCGTATGTTCCACTCGTTTACGCAGTCCGGAAATTTGCATGGCCAAAATGTCTTCGCAGCGTCTGGCGCGATCCCGAAGATTGGCCGGCACGAACGGGTTGGGCGCTATGCGCCGCGTTAACGTTGTTTCTTTAAGCGGCAAAGAAAACGGGATATGTACATACCCCTGACCGTCCGCCGCGGGATACGTGGTGGAGCGCCGGCGCTCATAGGCAATTTTTTGTATGTCCAGCTCGGTTATGGTGAGCCCGTGGCTGAACAGCTTGCTTTCGGCGAGCAGGCTGCCGCTTTCCGCAATGAGGTTGTGTCCCGCATATACCATGTCTGTGGTGGATTCGCCTTCGCCGGCGTCGGCGTAAATATAACCGCAGTAGAGCCGGGCCGACTGCCCGGTAACGAGCTCGCGCCGATATGCGGCCTTGCCGATCATTTCATCGCTGGCCGATAAATTCATAATCACCGTAGCGCCCGCCAGCGCATGGCTTTGGCTGGGCGGCGTCGGCGCCCACAGATCTTCGCAGATCTCGGCGGCCACGACCAGCTGCGGCATGGTTTGGCATTCTAGCAATAGGTTCATACCAAACGGAACCGTTAGCTCGCCAATGCGAATGCTGCCCATTGCCGGCTCGCCTGCCGTGAAATGGCGCATTTCATAGAACTCACTGTAATTGGGTAAGTAACGCTTGGGCACTACGCCCAGAATTTGCCCCTGACTCATGAGCACCGCGCTGTTATACAGCTTATGCCGGCAGCGAAGCGGCGCGCCTACCGCCACCAGCATATCGCCCACCGCGCCGGCCAGCGCCGTCAGCTCTTCCTCTACCGCGTTAAGCAGCGTTTCCTGCAAGAACAAATCGCCGCAGGTATAGCCCGTGAGACTTAGCTCCGGAAATACCAAAATCTGCACGCCCTGCCGCGCCGCTTCCTCTATTTGCAGCCGTATCTGAGCGGCGTTATACCGCGGATCGGCCACCTTAACACGCGGCGTTGCCGCCGCCACTTTAATCCATCCGTCCTTCATATTTTCATCTCCATTTGCATTACCATTTGCGGTTTTCTGTAATTGCATTGTATCATAGGACGGATTTCATGACAAGCTTAATCAAATAACGCATGGTACCATTCAATCAGTTTAAACCGAAAACTGCGCGGCTCATGAATCAAATCGTTTTGCGCCTCCGGCAAATTCTCCTCCAGCTGCGCGTCCATAGCGTCTGGCTGCGTTTCGTCTACGAAACACAGGCTGGGAAACATCACGCACCACCAGTTTTGGCCCTGAGCCTGTCCAATTTCAATGCGCAGGGCCTCGTACCGGCCAGCCGGCAACGCGACGGAGCCATAGTACTTCGTAGGAAAATCAGAAACGCCAAGCATAACCTGTACATTCTCCGAGCTTCCGGCCCGCTGCAGGCTGCGAGACGCTACGTCTGTAATCTGCGGCAGGTGGGTCGCAATAAAGGCTCTGGTTTCTTCCACGCTTTCCGACTGCCGAAGGCAGGGCTCCAAATACGCAATGACCGCGTCTCTTACCTGCAATTTCAGCGCCTGATCTTCTTCACTGTCCGAACTGGCCAGCACGTGAAAGCGCAAAACCTGCTCGCTCAGCTGTTTTTGTTCGCCGCCCGCCACCGCAAGCAGTCCTGCCAGGAGCCATGTGATCGCAGTGCCTACTATCACTGCCGTCAAAATAATTCTGTTTTCTGCCTCGCCTATCCATAATAACCAGACATGCCATCGTGTTTTCATGTACTTGTCCCCTTTTCTTTCGGATATGGAAACGATTCCCTAAAAACCAGGCGAATATACACCTTGTTCTAAAAAAAATTCCGGGAAAGGATGAACCCGGTTCGTTCATTCCTTTCCCGGTTTAAAACCGCTCGCTTAGCGGCCGCCACACGTTTAGGCACCCAGTTTCTGGCTAAAATCGGCCATAATTTCTGAAATTTTAATTTGCTGCGGACATACCGCTTCGCAGCTGCGGCAGCCAATGCAGGCAGACGGCCGCTTCTCTTCCGGCAGCAGCGCTTTTAGCGCCGCTTCGTCGCTTTCAGAAAGACGCGCCAGTTTGCCGCCGCGCAGCGGTTCCATAACCCATACGGGAATCTGGTGGCTTTGTAGCAGCTCTACTTTAGCTTTGGCATCCTGGAAAGACCAGTCTACATAGTTGAGCTGAATCTGTCCAAATTCCATATGCTCTCCATAGGCGTCTAGGAAGCGTTTCATTACGTCATAGCTGCCATGCGCCGAAAATCCCAAATGCCGAATGCGCCCCGCCGCTTTTTGCTTTAACAAATACTCTAAGGCAGCCGCATGCACCCCAGCCCCAGCGCCGACAGCGAAAGATTTTGAAATGATTTGTAAATCATACGCTAACCCTCTTCGTATAAAATATAACTTAATTATAAGCCTTTTACGCGCGCTTGACAAATGCTTCCTTCGCATTTGTAACCATAACTAAAAAGAATAAACCCCTTCAGCCATGCCAAAAAAAGGCTCTGGCTAAAGGGGTTTGCACCGCTTTCATAGGATTATAAGAAAATACCACGCATCCGGCTGGCAGCTACGAGTCTCTGCAAGGCAATCATGTACGCGCCTTGCCGCAGGGATACTTTGTACTTCTTCGCCACCTTGTAAACCTGCTCAAACGCGTGCAGCATTTTCTGTTGGAGCCGGTCATTGACTTCTTCCTCTTCCCAATAATACATTTGCCGGTTTTGTACCCATTCAAAATAAGAAACAATCACACCGCCGCTATTGGCCAGCACATCGGGCACCACCAAAATACCCTTATCGGCCAAAATCGCGTCGGCCTCGGTGGTAGTGGGGCCATTCGCACCTTCCACAATCATGTGCGCCCGAACCTCTTCCGCATTGCTTGCGGTAATCTGGTTTTCCATGGCCGCCGGCACCAGAAGATCGCATTTGCACGACAGCACCTGTTCATTGGTAATATGGGTAACGCCATCGGCCTGATAATCGCGCAGAAGCCGCCCTTTCACGGACAGATACTCCGCAATCTCCCGTGTATCTAACCCGCTTTCTTTATAGATACCCCCGGAAATATCGCTAAGCGCTACTATGGTAAATCCGGTTTCCTGCATAAGGCGCGCCGCCGTCATACCGACATTGCCGGCTCCCTGCACGGCTACTTTACACTGGGAGGCCGCCAAACCTTCGCGCTCAACCATTTCGTGCGCGCAGATCATAACGCCGCGTCCCGTCGCTTCAGTACGTCCCACACTGCCGCCAATCTCTACGGGCTTGCCCGTAACCACGCCGGGCGTATACTGGCCGCTCACCTTAGAATAGGTATCCATAATCCAGGCCATAGTCTGCCCGTTCGTGTTAACATCGGGCGCCGGAATATCCGTATCTTCACCAATAATAGGCGCAATTCTGGCGGTATAACCGCGGGTCAAGCGCTCCAGCTCGCCTTCGGAAAGCTGCTGCACATCCACGCACACGCCGCCCTTGCCGCCGCCATAGGGAATGTCCGCAATGGCACATTTAATACTCATCCATGCCGCTAAAGCCTTAACCTCTTGCATATCCACATTAGGGTGAAAGCGAATGCCTCCCTTAGCCGGGCCGCGCAGCGTCGAATGCTGCACCCGGTAACCGTCAAACACCCGCACCGTTCCGTTATCCATGGTAACCGGTACCGATACTTTCAGTTCGCGCTCAGGATATTTGAAGATCTCATAATCGCTGTCTTTCAGCCCCAACGTATCCGCTGCCGTTTGCATCACATGCAGCATATTCTCATAGGGGTCGTATGCTTTTGTCATGGAAATGACCTCCTTCTTCTCCGGCCGGCAAGAAAGCAGCCCTGCCGGCTGACTTCTTCTTTTCTCTGATTGTACTCTTTTTGATTCAAGAAATCAATCATTTTTTCAAATTTTCCAATATCTGAAGAGAGAAGGCTGCATATTTCTGTAATCAACAGAAGCTCGCTGATTCGTTCAGGCGGATGATGGACGATATCTTCATCTGCACCGCCCCGGCGGGCAATACCAAGGCAGACAAGGAAAATCCTTTTCCTTACAGCTTCTCTGCGAATTATTGCAAATCGCTTGCAATTCGCTTGCAATTTAGGTATAATATAGATACGCAGAGAAGGAGGCGATGAGTATGGCCAGAACATCCAATGTATTTGCGCGTGTAGAGCCTGAAATCAAGGAACAGGCCGAGCAGGTGCTGGAGCGTCTAGGAATCCCGATGTCAAATGCCGTAGGTATGTTCCTGCGTCAGGTGGTGCTGCAGAGGGGCATTCCGTTTGACGTAAAACTTCCACAGGAAAAACCGCTTGCCTACGGAAGCCTTACAAAAGAACAGTTTGATGCAGAGATGGAAAAAGGCATGGCTGATATACGGGAAGGCAGAGTATATTCGGCGGCTGAAGTAGAAGCAGAAATGAGGCGGGACTTCGGTATATGAGTTTTGAGGTTCATTACACAGTCAAGGCAAGGCAGGACTTAAGAAACATATACGAATATATCGCATATGATCTTCTCGTTCCTGAAACCGCCGCAAGGCAAGCTCAGCGCACCATGAAGGAAATCGAGGCGCTAAATGAAATGCCGATGCGGTATCGCCTGTATGACGATGAGCCATGGCACAGACAGGAAGTCCGATTCTTTCCGGTGGACAATTATCTTGTGTTTTATCTGCCCGATAAAGCCAAACACACAGTCTACATTGTCCGTATCATTTACGGCGGTAGAGATATAAGAAAACAGCTTGAAGAAACAGCAATCAAATATTAAGCATTGGCTGAAGAGCATCTATCGAATACAAAGGATAGTGTATAATCTTTCTTTAAGATTTTATTTAGTCGCATAAATAGATTTTATACCAAGAGTCAGGCCTTGCATAGACCTGACTCTTATTCTCTGCAAAAAGCGCTGCCGCACTAATTATTTAGTGCGACAGCCCCTTTCCATAAAACACTTATCTCTGGTTCGCAATGCGGCAATAAAACACCTGGTACCGCCATGGATAATTAGCTTTACAATGCCGCACCGCTTCTCTAGCCGTCTCATACCGTTTAAACAGACCAAATACGGTAGGACCGCTTCCCGTCATCATGGCGCCAGAGGCGCCAAGCTGCAGCAAATCCTGCTCTATTTGACGAATAACCGGATACGCCGCTACCGCCGCTGGTTCCAGCTGGTTGACCATAAGACGACTAATTTGATCCAGATTCCGGTGCTTAATCGCCTGCATCATGGCGGGAATATCGGCCGTTTCTTTCGCTGTTTCCGGCGAGAACTGCGCATAGGACCATGGTGTAGAAATACCGAAATTGGGCTTTACCACCGCAACATGCGTTTCGGGCATAGGAGCAATGCGCTGCAGCTTCTCGCCGCGCCCGGTTGCCAGACAGGTGCCGCCCAGCAGGCAGTACGGAATGTCTGATCCCAGCTTCTCGCCCTGCTGCATCATTTCTTCTAACGAAAGGCCCAAATCAAACAAACGGTTTAGCCCGCGAATAACACCGGCCGCATCGGCACTGCCCCCCGCCATACCGGCCGCAATCGGTATTTTTTTATAAAGGCGGATATGAAAACCGCTCAGCCCGTAAGCCTCTTGCATGGCAAGCGCTGCCCGGTACGCGATATTTTTTTCATTGGCTCCCAGAAACGGTAGGTTGCATTCCAGGGTAATTGCCTGATCCCGGCGGCGCGAAATCGTTACCTCGTCCCAAATGCTCACATGCTGCATAATCATGGTTACTTCATGAAACCCATCTGGTCTGGTTTCCCCCACATTGAGCGCCAGATTGATCTTGGCATAGGCTCTTTGCCGTACACTGTATTCGCCCATTGTAAACCTCCATTCTCGAGCGTAGCGCGGGAATTAAATTTCTTGAGTATACGCGTAAGAATTGTTCAATATCTACTGATACCGCTATTATACATCATGCGAGCCCAGAATGACAACTGTCTGCTGCTATTTATTAAGTAAATCTTCCAGCGTTATTCTTCCCAGCGTAAAAGCCTGTGCTCATACTCCGCGTCATAAAATGGTTTTAATGTACTCTGCACGCGTTAATGCTCCTTTAATTGTTCTATGATCCACCGGGCCGCTTCTTCCGGTGTATACTCCTGATTATGTACCCCTCCCAGCATTGACTTAAACATAGTGTACTCTAAGGGAGAATAGGGAATCCCTGCTCCCGCAATGTGGCCAAGCATATTCTCTATTACGGATACCGTCTCGGCATGTAACGGTTCCAGCTCTTCCGTTTGACTTTCCACTTCTTGCGTGGTAAAACCAGCTGTAATAGACGACCACGTATCCGGATATAAAGTATAATACGTGTTTTGTATAGCCTCCAGTTGATTCTGCGTTATTTCCCGATTAACAGAAAAGCCATAATACATCGGATATTCGTAATCCATAAGATATCGCGCCAGCGCATATACTGCTTCTGGATATTGCGTCCTTTGAAACCCAATCGCCATCTGTGTTATATTCGCACTGTAACTGTTTGAATCTTCTTTTGTAGGGATTCCTCGCAATATCATGCTTTCCCCGTTAGCTTGATACCTCGATTGAAAATACGTAGCATCCGTTAACAGATTGTTATAGAAATTGCCTCCTCCGCTTCGACCCCCTACTAAAAGGATTCCCATATTATTAAGCACTGCATCTGTATATTCACTTTTCATAGAATTTGTTTTGGCGCGCATATCACTGCCATTTTCATAAAGTTCATTAGATTCCCAATCTGGAATCGCCGCAAACTCCTGTTTATAGTATTCGCTCATTAGCCGAAAAATAGAAGCCAAGGTCTCTTCTTCGATCAGAAGCTCCTGAGCAGAAGACCAATAACTAGGGTAAGCCGCCGCTATAAGAACACTGGGAAAATATCCCCCCGATACCATATTACCCGCTGCTTCATATAAACCTTCTTTGTTGACATTTCCTAACACCGCCAAACAGCTTTCTTCAAACAAATGAAGATAATCCTCGTAACTATAATTCACCCCCGGATCCGGCATACCTAGCTGAGCCAAGAAAGAATCTGTCGTTATTATGGCGTTCAGATTAAACAAAACTGGTAAAATAAATTGTTTTTCTCCTATTTTCCCACCACGAATGACTTCCTGATAATATTGATCTCCCAGCGCTTCATCCTGCTCTACCATATCTGTAAAATCAAGCAATAACTCTTGTTCTGCCATTCGAACATAATCGTACCGGGAGAATTTCCCTACAAATAGCATATCTGGAAGCGGCTTGCCCTGATCCACGAGCTCTTGCAAGCAGTCGCTCGGTCCCACATATTCTTCTAAAAAATGAACCTCTATTTCGATTCCTGTCTCCTTTGAAAAATCTTCTAATGCCTGCGCAAAAATATTACCGTTTGCACAATCTAGTTCTCCCCCAATACCATGAATTCCAATCATTGCTTTAGAAGGATACATTTCGAAATCGACTTCTGTTTCTGGATCGTCTGACAGTTTAAACCCATGAGAAATGCCACTGGTATACACCACCAGTTTCTCTGGTTTTTCCTCCTCTGAAAGAGTGACTTGCGAATTCTCTTCTATTATATTACAAGATATACATAGCAGGCATAGACTTACAATGAATATAACCATTCCTATTTTTTTCATATATTTCATGCCCTCTCTCACTATTAATTCTTGTTATAAGCTGCGAGCTGACGATTGGCTTCATCTATAACCTCTTGCATCCCATTGTCATATAATTCTGCCACAAAATCGTCTATATACTGCTTGTAATGATCCCAATTAGCAGCCCCCGAGGTCAATTCTATAAAAGGATTCTCCTCTCCAAGATAAAAACTACTCAATTGCATAAGCTTATCTATGGTCGTTTGAACGGGTTCTTCATTAAAAACGAATCCTTGTGCTGGCACCTCCTTAAGCGAAGCATAACTCTGCCATTGTGTTTGCTGATTTTCTTTCAGCGGTTCATCCAGAAATGAACTTTCTCCCACAGCATCTTTAATCCCTGACGCTGGGGTTAGATAAAATACAGGATAAGACACAGCATCGGGAATCTCATGAATTTGTGCTGCCAGCTCTCTATCGCTAGCCATATCATTCAAAAATTGGAAGACCAATTCTTGTTTCATGCAAGATTGTGGTACCAATAACTGATAATATGGATAATCCGGATCCAAATATCGTTCTGAATGTATAGGATACGCGTATGAGGTCTTTTGTACCGGATAGCACGCGAATTCTCCTTCTCTCCCATCGTCAGAGAAAATTGTCATGCCCATAATGGACTCTAAAAAACCCTTCTCTCCAAAATACTCCTCATATTCTTCATACGAATAACACTGTACATATTGCTTGGCAACAAGTTCCTGCCAACTCTTCAAAGTATCTCGACAATAATTGCTCTCAAAAATGCATTGTACTCCTTTTTCTGGTTCTTCATAAGAAATACCAATATATGGGCCTACCATTTGAAAATGTTCTTGAAGGCCGAACATTTTTAAGTTAAATAAAAATGTATTAGAAAAAAACGGTTTTTTCTCATTCTTACTAAATACCTCGGCCAAAAAAGTTTCCCAAACAGAGTTTTCCCCGCTTACATAACTACCCTCAGGCACTTCGAGATTGAATGTTCGCAAAATGCTTTCATTAACGAAAACAGCTGTTTTTTGCACCGGCTGTAGCCGAACGGTATTAAATATATGTCCATTTACCTCTAGTGTGCGCCAATATTGTTCTGGCATACTTTGGTAAAGCGTTTGCAGAGAGCCATTTTCTAGTTCCGATTTCAAATCTATAAAATATTCTTCCAATTCTTGCAGAGTTAAATCAGAGCTAAAATAAAGTAAATCGTAAGAAGCGTATACTTCCGCTGCGCTCTCTTTTTCTGGTTCTATTATGATATCTAGCTGTACTGAATAGGGAAGCTCATATTCAGCCAACACTTCATTTATATGCTTCTCCTGATCTGGAAGCCATTGTTCAACTGTTACCATATAATTTTCTGCATTCTCGTTTGCAGAAATAACGGAACAAATATTGATATTGGTGTTATGATCTTCTGTCATTTGACATGAACAGAGAAAGAATAAAACAAATATGACTAAGGGTGTAATAACATACCGTTTATAACCGTTTAACATTTCTCCTAGCCCCTTTCTGTTTTCAATTAAACCTCTTCCAGTGCTCTAATTGCTGTTTCAACTCTTCATACACAACGTTAAGGCCGGCCTGTTCCATTTCTTCTTGCAGCGTTTCCAAATCTTCTGAAAAGGTTGCGTTATTCCAGCCAAACTGAATACTCCTTTGCGCCTGACTTCCCTGAACTACACGTTCAATCGCCCTGATCTCTTCCTCTACACTATGCGTATCAAAGCGAAAACCCGTAGCCGGCGAAAAGGCTGCCTCCTTATAATTATGTAATGCATCCTGTATGGCCGATACACGGCTGCCATCTGCCTGGTATACGCCCCCCTCTCCGTCTTCCAAATACCCTAAAGCAAATATGTCTTGAAGAAACGGCTTCTCCGCCTGTAAATAATTTCTACAAGTCTCGTCTTTCGCAATTTGCTGGTAGAACTGCATAATCAATTCAATATTCGGTTCTCCTGTTTTCGGAACTCCCGCAAAACTATTCCCATATTCCATAGTAATGGGGTAATAAAGTTCAGAATCTACATAATAAACCCAGTACTCCCCATTGGCAATACTTGGAGAAGAACTCGCTGCCCCCGCCCATACTCCATTTCTTCCAATATCCTTTACAATGGCATATTCTGTTTGTTCCTGCACTACCATGCCCTGATCCATAAAGTGTTGATACTGAGCAATGCGTTCTTGTATTACGGGCATTTCCAAAATTTTAACTGCCTCTCCTGTTTTTAACTCTATACCTAGCCCAGGCGCTACTACTTGGCATTCTGTTTCCGGCGCCAAATAGGGTAGAAAAATATTTTTCCCTTCCCTTGCAGAGTAAATATCTAAAACTGACACTTTTTCCCCATACTCTTTTTGCCATTCTTCAAACAGACTCACCCATTCTCCCCAGGTATTCCCTATTCCTTCTTCCGGGTCCCAGTCAATACCTGCTTCTTGCCACTCCTCATTGACCCATATAGATAAACACCTACTTCCATAGGCAGAAAAGCTATGAGAAAGACTATAAATGCCACCCATTTGTAGTGTAATATATTCCCAATACTTTTCCGGGTACAGAGCGAAATAAGAATCCAGTTCTTGTCGATAAGGCTCTTTTCCTAAATCAATAAAATAGCTTAGATCTATGGCCTCACTATCTATACCATTGCATACCCATATATCCAAATCTTCTGCTAAGCACTGCGAAACAGCCTCCTGACAGTATTCTTTATCCAGTGCCTGTACCACTATAGTTTCTACCTGATATTCTCCGTTTTCTTTTAAATACCGATTTAAATTTTCTTGCGAAGCAAGCCACCCTGCTTCGTCGGAGAAAAACTGACAGGAAAAGCCAATCCGAAGCACCGGCAATTCTGTTTGTTCGGAAAGTAAAAACCTCCAAATATTAACCTTTTCCCCTGTTTCCAATCTAACAGCACTTGTACCATCGTCCAATGCCGAAAAAGTTGTACTGAAGCTGTCTTTCTCAGCCCTTTCCAGCTCTTGTGAATTCGTGAAGTTCTCCTTTGTGGCACAGGCTTGTATACTAACTCCCAACAGTAAAAACAGACAAATAAGAATCCTTTTTTTACCTTTATGTTTTTTCTGCATACGCGGTCCACTCCTTTCGAATCCAACTGGCCGCTTCCTCTACATTCATATTTCCGTTGTAATAGTCTTCCAGCCCCTGTCCAAGTACATCCATTGGCGCTTGATATAAAAGAGACGCTCCCTCTATATGATTCAGAATATCTAGTAATTGGTCTGCCAGCAAAGGATCCAGAGGTTCAAACCATACTTTACTCTGATTAAAAATTTCTTGCGCTTGTTCTTCTGTCGCCAGCGGACTATATCGTGGCTGAATATAAAGCTCTGTTTCCGTTTGTGTTAGGGCTTGAAGCTGGGTTTCCACTATCGATTTATTAACGGAAATCCCTACCTCTGGTGGAAATGTATACTCCAGTAAATACTGCAGCACTTGCCCTGCCCCTTCATAATTGTCGGCGCCAGTAGGGCAAAACCCTAAAACGTTTACACAGGCTGCATAACGTCCGGCCATATTTTCCATAGGGATTCCACCCATGACTAGGTGCTCTCCCATTTCATGATAATAAGTTTGCAAAGCATACACTTGCATAATAAAGCTACTGCTAATAATAGAACCGCCATAGCCGCCGTCAATCATAATTCCTAGCATATTGCGTTTATATTCTGGATCCTCCCTGTACATCGGTCCAAAATTAAAGCGATCATACAAAGCATTCACTGCATTAACATTTTCCGCATATGTCTTTTGCTCATAATCTGGAATCGTTTGGAAATTTTGTTTCAAAAATTCCCGCATAACCTCTAGCATTTGCATAATGGTTTCTTTTGAAATTTCGTTCACTGTTTCTAAATTTTGGTAGGAAGCTGCTGCATTAAAAACATGAAGAATATAATATTCCCAAGGTATTGTTCCTTCATACAGTGCCACTTTATCTGTATTTCCCTGTAGAGCAATACAAGTTTCTTGGAAAAGGTGAAGCAGCTCTTCATAACTTGTGCTATGGGGTGGTACTTTCTGGCCTGCCTGTTTTAAAAATTCTTCAGAAGTAATATATCCATTTATATTAAATAATAATGGAACCAGATACTGTGCCTCTTTATATTGTCCACTAGAGATAACTGGCATGTAATACTGCTCTTCCCCTATATTTAAATACGGCGCCATATCCGTAAAAAAATCTTCTTCTTGCCATTGCCGCCAGCTATTCCCCTGAGCATCTTCCATTTTTCTAAGCACAAGAGCCAGATCAGGCGCGTTGCCTTGCTACCTCTGTTCTCTTATTTGCCTCATCATTTCACTGCCAGTAGCGAAAAAAGTTACTTCTATCTCAATTCCCGTTTCTTCCTCATACTCAAGAAGAGCCTGATATAATGGATTTCCCTGCGCGTATCCAGGCATGTACCATGTAGTTTCCAGTCCCAGAGTCACGGGAAAAGAATATTCAGACCATTCTTCATCAGCGCCATTGGAAAAAGAACATTCCTGCCCCATAAGATACACCTGGACTGGCTCTTGTGCCAGAGTCTCGCTTGCTTCTTCAGGCCGATTTTTATATCCGTGAGAACAGGCTACCAAAAGGACGCTTAGGCCAACTATAATAATCTGATAAAAATAGTGACAAGCATAGTCTCTCATGGCAACTCTCCTTACTTTAAACACATTCTTAATACATGTTTAGTTCGCGAAGTACCTCGTTAGTTTAAGTATAAACCATGCCTTTCTTATTGTCAACATAAATCTAAGTTGATTTTTACCGTCTTCCCCTAAAAAAGAGCCACTCCCACGAGTAGCTCTCTTTTCCTTTACCGCTATTTCACTACGATTAACATGCGATCGCCCATGGCTTCCATGCTCTCTGGCCGCACTCGGTAGCGCTTGCCTACGTCCCAGAGGGTTTCTCCCGGCTGCAAAAAGCAAAGGGCCATTTGCGGCAGTTCATCGGTTTGCTCTTCTCCCATTGTCAAATTGGTGAGCACCGCCTGCTCTTGCTGCGCCGTTACGCTAATGTCCAGTATGACAAGCGCGGAAAAGCTTAGCTCCGATTCTCCCCGAAGCTCCGCTTTAATTTGTTCTAAGTAGCAGCTGATTTCAATATTAGGATTATCGGCGGCCTGCGGCATGTCAATGAGTTTAGAGAAAGGTACCGGCTGCATAAAGGAAATAACGGGGCTCCGGTCGTCAGCCGTGAGGCAAAACGCCGTTACATATAAAACGCCTTCGATATGCAGCGCTTGATCTTCCAGAAAGACGTCGTCCAGTTTCGGCCGCGCCGTGGTACAAAAAACCTGAAGCGCCATGGGCATGCCTTCGGGAATGGCCAAGGTATCGCTGACGTCGACACGCACTCTGTCGTGATAGAGCATTTGCTGCATGGGCCGCTTTGTTTTCTCTAATTGCACCTCGCGCTGGGTGTCATAAGCGTCGATCACTAGCTCTCTCTCTTCTTCGTCCCAAACACGGACATGCCCGGAAACAATGACTTCCATATCGATTAGGCGCATTTCTCCATCGTTATCGGCCTGCATAGTCACAGAGCCCTTAACCAGCTCCAGCTGTGCGCTCACCTGCATGGATTCCTGCGCGCCATCGACGTCGATTAGGCCGGCGAAATCGGTTTTACGCTCCATGAATTCAACGCCGCTTTCACTCTGATATAAGACGCTCATATGGAGCGTTCCTTTTAATTGCACTCTGCCCTCTAAAAGGCGGCAGCTGCGGTCTAAAATCGATGCGTCCCACCATAAGATTTCCTGTATGTTGGGGCCGCTTTCGCGAATGGCAGCGCTTTCGCGCACAACCAGTTTTTCTTCTTTGTCTCCAATCAGTCTTTGCATTTTTTGTTTAACTGTCTGCAAAACCAAATTGTCTTCGCCGCTCACATCCATGACCACGGAAGTGTCCTGATATTTTGTAATGCGCACTTCAATTTCTAACAGCGCGCTCAGGCTAACCTTACGTCCATTTAACAATGTACTATGAATGTTTTCCGGGCTATAGGCCATTTGGAAGCGGATCCGGTCGTCTTCTTGTATAATGCCGTCTAAATTGACTTCCTCTTCCACCGGCAGCAGCGCTGTAAGGCTTTGCAGCCGCGGTACTTCTTCCTGACTTAAATAGAGTACCGTAAATTCCAGCTTCCCCTGCATGCGAATGCGCTTTCGATCTTGCACGGCGTCTTCCGGTAAATACCGCACGCTGGTTTGCAAAATTTTATCCGCATCCGGTTTGGTATCGGGGACAATGCTGTCGCCCTTTACCGGTACCTGCAAGATTTGTGCTGGCTGCGGCACAATACTGCTATACATCTCTCTTACTAATTCTGCCACTTTCTTGTTCCCCCTTAATGTAATAAAAATTGAACGTCTTTTTCTGCATTGGCCATTTTGAGAATCATGTACGGTGTGGAAGGCTGGTTGACTATAACCTCTTCCGCCTCTGGCGCGATAAGCTGCGCTTCAATAATGATTGCGCTTTCTGTTTCTTTAACCGCTAACACCTGAATGCTATACCCCCCGGTATTTTGCTGTCCAAAGCCAAATGCTGTATACATGACGTCTCCGTCCCGGTAAGAAAAGCCAAACCCTTCTTCTTTCACCTTAAAGATTTTTTCATTGACTTTATACGGAACATCCGAGCCGGAAACAATCTCAAAGCTGACATCCTGGGCATTTTCATAACTACGCTCTGTTTCTCCCTTCTTTTGACAGGCACAGAGCATTACGAGGAAGCCCAAAAGCAAGCAAACCAAGACTGTCTTCCTTTTCACCGCGTGGTCCTCCTTCACCGCCGGGCGCTTTTACTTCATTTTATTCCGGGAGAAAATAAAAAATACCTCTCATAAGAGTTTTAATTCTTATGAGAGGTATGAGCCAAGATAAGGACGCCTGCCTTACTCGGTCACGTCACGCTGCAGGGTTTCTACCATGCGCTGCGCCTCTTCCGCAGTAGAGCCTTTTACGCCAAAATAGAACTTAACTTTGGGCTCTGTTCCGGACGGACGCACGCAGAACCAGCTGTTCTTCTCCAGTGTAAAGCGAAGTACATTGCTCTTCGGCAGGCCGTCGATACCCTTGGAATAATCTTTGACCTCCAGCACCTTCAGACCACCATACGATTCTTTGGGATTTTGCCGCATTTCGTCCATAATAGAACGAATCTTGGCCACGCCTTCCAGACCCTCAAAAGTCATGGAAACGAGCGTTTCCTTATAGTACCCATACTGCTTGTATAGCTCTTCCAGCGCGTCAACCAGTGTCATGCCCTTGGCCTTATAAATAGCAGCCATTTCACTAATGAGCAGCGCCGCGCTTACGGAATCTTTATCGCGCGCATACGTGCCGCACAAATAGCCAAAGCTCTCTTCAAAGCCAAACAAATACTGTCCTTTACCGGTTTGTTCCGATTCTAAAATCTTTTGCCCAATAAATTTAAAGCCGGTTAATACTTCTTTACACTCTACCCCATAGTGATCGGCAATGGCGCGTGCCATTTCGGTTGAAACAATGGTTTTGACTACGAACCCGTCTTCCGGCAAGGTGCCCGTCTTTTTACGAGCTTCCAGAATATAGCTGAGAAGCAGTACACCCGTCATATTTCCGGTAAAATGCCGATAGCCCTCTTGGGTCTTGACCATAACGCCCATACGGTCGGCATCGGGGTCGGTCGCAATAAGAATATCCGCGTTTTCGCGGTCAGCCAGCTCAATGGCCGGTTTGAACACCGCGGGATCTTCGGGGTTGGGATACGGCGCCGTGGGGAAGTCGCCATCCGGCTCTGCCTGGGACGGTACCAGATACACCTGCGTAAATCCGCTCTCGGTCAGCGCGCGCATAACCGGCATACGGCCCGTACCATGCAGCGGCGTGTACACGATTTTCAGGTCTTTCCCGTGCTGCTTAACGCCTTCTTTATCAATGACCATGCTCTTTACCTGCTTGAGGAAAAGATCGTCCATTTCGGCGCCAATTTCAATATAGAGCCCTTTCTTTTCGGCCTCTTCTCTAGGCATTACGGTAACGCCGTCGAATAAATCTACTTTATCCACTTCATCGATAATCTCGCTATCCATGGGAGGCGGCACCTGGCACCCGTCGTCCCAGTACGCTTTATATCCATTATATTTAGAGGGATTATGACTTGCGGTAATGACCACGCCGCTTTTGCAGCCCAGTGTGCGAATGGCAAAAGAAAGCTCCGGAGTAGGCCGCAGCGATTCAAAAACATACGCTTTAACCCCATTACCATTGGCTACCGCCGCGGTTTCTCTGGCAAAGACATCGGACATGTGGCGTGAATCATAAGCGATCGCAATTCCTTTTTCTTTGGCCTGAGGATCCTTGAGCAGCAGATAATTGATTAAACCCTGCGTAGCTCTGCGAACCGTATACACGTTCATCCGGTTGGTACCGGCAGCGATAATACCTCGCAGTCCTCCTGTACCGAATTCCAGATCCTGGTAGAACCTTTCTTCGATTTCTTTTTCGTCGCCGGCAATGGCTCTCAGCTCTTCTTTTGTTTTTTCATCAATTGCCGGACTGTCGAGCCATTGTTGATACTTTTCTTTGTACTCTGACATTTGGATTCCCTCCTTTTAGTAGTAACATAGATTAAGGTAAAGCGATACGCTTTTCCCCATACTATCAACTATTTTCTCCCGTGCTGCTCGTAACATCGGATACGCTTTGCGACAGAGACGATTCCGCAGGCAACGAATTTTCGGCAAGATCGCTTTCTCCGCCACTGCTTTCCGGTACCGATGACTCGGCAGGCGGAGCGCTAGACTCCGGTGCTGAGCTTTCTCCGGAACCACTAGATTCTGCCGGATCACTGGACTCTGCTGGATCGCTGGAATCTGCCGGTTCCTGTGGCTCTTCCGGTTCTTGCGGCTCTTCGGGCTCAATTGCCACAAATCCGCTAAAGTACAGCATCTGGTCTTCCATGCCCTCGGTAATGGTGATCGTTTGGTGCTGATCGTAATAACCCGTGCGAGTACACGTTACTGTGTGCGTTCCCGGAGCCAGATCGCAGCTAATGCTATTGCCTTCCAGTTCTCCCTGGTAAACGCCGTCAACATAAAGGGACACGCCCCACAAGTTAGTAGAAACGGTTACCGTTGTTGTACTGGCCTCCAGCTCAATGGTAATTTGCTGGTACGGCTGGCTAACCGTAAAGTTTTGTGAAACGGTATCATATCCGGACGCTGTGATCTGCGCCGTGTAGTCTCCATACTCAAGCTCAATTTCCTGCCCGTTCGTATATTGCTGTCCATCGATCACAATGGTCATGCTTACGCCTACGTTGGACTCAAACACTACCATACCCTTGCTTTCTTCAATACTGGGAAGTCGTACCACGTTTTCTTTCCCGGCACTGATAAAGGTTTTACCAGAGTAGAGCGATTCATTATCCCGGCGAATTTCAATTTGAACGGATCCTTCCTGCAGTTCAATCGGATCCATTGACGTTGCCAAGGTCATTTCTACGGTGTCTCCGCTGGCAGGGGTAACCGTTACCGTTGCGCCTACATAGTCTTCAACATTACTAAACACTAAAGTACCCGGCGCACTCACAATCTGAATCGTATAAATGTGATCGTCCACCGCAATCGCATTGTAGGTAGTATTGGCGCTGATATCCTGTACGTCAAATGCTTCGCCTTGATATAAGCATACCAGCTTGTCATCGATCGTGTATGTTGTTCCTTCAATCGTTACACGATTATTATTAGGCACCGCGTTCTGCACGTTATACAGATTTTCTGCCGAATCCGCTACCGAAACCGCAGTAATTAAATTGTCTCCGCCCGATTGATACTGCACCTGTAGTACACTACCAACACTAATACTGTTTACCGCAATGCCGCGCTGCTCAGCGCCTTCCATACTCAGACTAAGCTCAACGCCGCCTTCGGCCGTATAAAACAGCAGCGTTTCATTTGGTTCGTCGATGCGGGTTACCACGCCGGTCACCTGCTGCAGCGTATATTCTACGCTGCTCTCTTGCTGAGCGCTTCCGTCACGGTTTGACAAAAACCAAATGATAACACCTGCTAAAATCAAAACAATAATTCCGCAGACAATACCAATAACCAGCGGCTTTTTATTCTTTTGCTTTGGCGAGCGCCGGCCGGATGCGTCTTCGGGTTCATCTTCTTCAGCGTCATAATCGTAGGCGTAATCGGCAGTGGAAGATTTGGCCTCTTCGCCGGAATATCCCTGCGTATCGGTATCCGTTACCTCTTCGGATTCGTCGTCATATTCATACTCTTCTTCGCCATACGCATCCTCTTCTGCCTCATAATCATATTCGCCGTCGTATTCGTCTTCATATTCCGCATTGTCATCATAGTCGTAATCATAATCATAGTCGTAGTCCTCATCGTCATACTCATCATCGTCGTAGTATTCCGAATCGTCGTACTCCTCGTCCTCATAATCGTCATAAGACTCTTCCTCTTCATAGAGCTCACCGGCGTTCTCTTCCGAATCGTATTGCGAGTCGTCGCGAATAGCTGGCTCTACCGATGTTAACTTTATCTCTGGTTTCAGACGATTCATACTGAGTTTTTGCGTATCTGAAAACTCTTCTATATCGGGTCTTTCCTCTTCTGTTTCTTCTTTATTTAAAGAAGTCATGGTTTTGCCCTTTTCCGCCGCTTGACGTCGCGCTTCCTCACGGGCTTCTTCAGCCTTACGGGCTTCTTCCACTTTACGGGCTTCCTCCGCTTTGCGAGCCTCTTCCGCTTTGCGAGCCTCTTCCGCTTTACGGGCTTCTTCCGCTTTACGGGCCTCTTCCGCTTTACGGGCTTCTTCCGCTCTGCGGGCTTCTTCTGCCTTACGGGCTTCTTCCGCTTTACGGGCTTCTTCTGCCTTGCGAGCCTCTTCCGCTTTACGAGCTTCCTCCGCTTTACGGGCTTCTTCCGCCTGCTGTTGCTTTTCTATTTCTGCTTCACTACCAGAATCCGCAGCAAATAAATCCTCGAAGCTCCATGCTTCCTCTTCTTCTTTTCTAGTATCTTTAGGAGCTTCTCCGCCGCTCACAAATCCCCAAAAATCTTCTGAGGAGTCCTCTTTTTCAAACGACTTTCTCTCGTCTCTATCTTTTTGCATGCCTTCCTCCTATACTCCGGCGCTATCGGCTCTAAGCGCTGCACGCTGCGCCGTTCTGTAACACTGTATCAGAGCCCCTGGCTCCTATTTTTATACTCCAAATATATTACCGTATTCTTTTGTTAAGGTATTGCTAAACTTGCGTTTTACAGCTAAGCGCGCAGGCGCCCACTTAACAAGAATTCCGCTGGAATTCTTGCGGTCGTCCTGTAACGGTATTATATCATAAAAGCTCTTTTATCGCAACATACAGGCCAGTTCACGAAGAAATTCTTTTCTTTTTTCCTGCCCCGCTAACAGCTCTTCCAGCTTACGTTTATAAGAAATGGGCATCCATTTTCGCTTTAAATGGTAGGCTTCTTTGCAAAGCTTACATAATCGGCTGGGAAACAGCAGCCCCGCATAAATCATCTGCTTTTCCGCCGTTTCCAAGGGGCGCTCCCTTTCATAGGCCTCTAACATAGCCATGCCCAAATTAACCGACCATTCATTCTTTCTAAGCACTTTTTCTAACAGGGCAATACAATCTTCCGCAGGAATTGCATATGCCGCCTGTTCAAACTCGCTAACCAGCCACCTGCTATGTAAGGCTTCCGCTTCAACCATCACCGCATGTTCTGCAAAACTTCCATGCACAACTGCCTTCTTTTCTTCCATTTGCCTGGCTAGCTCGGTATATAGCGGTCCCATAAAATAATGGCATGCCTCCTTTGCCTGCTGCAAATTGTCTTCCAGGCAAGATAGCACCATAAGGTCAAATTCCGTATAATGTCCGTTTTTGCGCATGCCCTTGCCATAGCTCTGCAGCTGCCGATATCCTTTTTGCATCTGCCTAGGCCAGTCGTCATATCGCTTTGCTGCTTTTCCGCACTTCGGCGCTGCTTCCCAATGCATCCCCAAACGGTGCAGCTTTCCCAGCAGGCCCGCCATCGCTATGGCCTCTGGAGCGTTAGAAACGTCGGCCTCTTCTCCTTTTATCCATTGACGCACCGTATATCGCATTCCGCCATCCATAGCCCAGGGCAGCCCTTCCTGGCTTAGCCAGTACCGATCTGTCCACCAAAATCCCTGCGCCGCCAAATGCTCTTTCACGCCGTGCGCAAACCAAATGGCTCCTTCACTCCAATCCACAGATTTAACCAGCACTGTCCCCTGATCGGTATCACAAATAAAGGCCCCATAAGAGCGCGTATATCGCTTCATACGCAGCCCAAAGGGGTCTAATAAAGCTTCCGAAAACTCCTTCATGCTCGCCACGTCCTTACATTAAATTAAAAACCTATGCCAAAGCCAAACCCCCGGCAAAGCTTTCTAATCTACTATATGACGCACCGCGAAACTTCATGCCTTTAAGTGCTCGCGAAAGTAGGCCAGTAACCGATCCCGCTGATTCATCTGCGGCTCTTCCATAACAACGCACAAAAGCTTCTCCAGCGTTTCTCCCAGCTCCTTTCCCGTTTTCGCTCCCGCAGCAAGCAAATCGCGGCCGCTTACCGCCAGCTGTTTAAGCGTAACGCAGGCTTCCTTCTGCCGCTCAAACAGCGCGGCCATCTGCCGCTCTTCCTCCTCTGACAACAATCCGGTCGCTCTCTTTAGCTGACATAAGGCCATAAAATCATCCGTTCCCAGCTCGTATAAAAAAAAGCGCATGGCGCGATCTTCTTGCGGCATGGCCGCCCGTAAAAACTCCAGTAAATGAGTAGCTCGGCGAATGGTTGCGGTGTCGAATTTGAGTTCCGAGAGGACGGCACGCGCCTGAGAAGAGCCCAGCGGATGCAAAAAGGCGGCCCAGCGCAAACCTTTTTCGGGAGCCACGCGGCGCGGCGCTTCATAATCGGGACTGATTTTGCCGAGCCTTGGACTGATCCAGGGACAGAGCCCTGTGCTGCCAACTTCCTCCAGCCCGCTGCAGTCCTGACATAAAAGGGTTTTGGTGAGTTCGTCGGCTATGCGCTCTTTGCTGACATATTGGAGCAAGGGGGCTTTTTCTATCATGGCCTTTCGCGTTTCTTCTTCTATGGTAAAACGCAGTCTTACGGCAAAACGAATCGCGCGCAGCATCCGCAGCGCGTCTTCTTCAAATCGCTCGGCCGCGTTGCCAACGCAGCGAATGCGCCGCTTCTTAATGTCTAAACAGCCATTAAAATAATCTATCAGCCCTTTGACCGGATGATAAGCCATGGCATTAATGGTAAAATCCCGCCGGGCCAAATCTTCATACAGCCGCGAAGTGAAGCATACCGTATCGGGCCGGCGGTGGTCGCTATACTGACCGTCTATCCGGTAGGTCGTTACCTCATACGTTCTTTTTTCCCAAAGAACGGAAATGGTTCCATGTTCAATCCCGGTATCAAAGGTTTTGGGAAACAGGGCTTTGATCTGCGGCGGACGGGCAGAGGTTGTGATATCCCAGTCTTTGGGAATCAGACCCATTTGAGCGTCTCGCACGCAGCCTCCCACCACATAGGCTTCAAATCCAGCTTTTTCCAGCTTGCTAACAATGTACGCGGCGCCTGGATCCATTGTTAATTCCCACTCCATAGTAACCTCCATAATAGATAATACATAATATCTGTAAAAAAAGAAAAAATCCAATTTCTCTCATGAATAAGACGGCGTATTTCACTCATACTAAAGATAGTCTCATGAGAAAGGAGGATTTCCGCCATGTATCAAAATGACTCTACAACCAATCGTGCCATCGGCTGTACCGTAAATGAATGCAAATATCACTGCCAAAACGAGCAGTACTGCACGCTGCAGCATATCCAGGTTGGCAAATGCGAGCCCAGCGCTACCAGCTGCCAATGTACCGAATGCGCTAGCTTTGAGAAAAAAATGTAATAAACTGACATCGGGCCTTTTTGACTATACCATATGTCAAAAAGGCCCGGTGCCTATTAAGAGTCTTTATTTTACAGTAATCCGCTTAATACATAGGGCCAAACGCCTGACAAGCGCGATAATCAGCGCCCTCCAGATCTTCGGTGCCAAAAGCCGACCAGGCCTGCGGACGGTAGATCTGGCTTTCGTCTACATTATGCATATTAACCGGAATGCGAAGGATCGAGGCCAGCGTAATCAGATCGGCGCCGATATGGCCGTAGCAGAACGCGCCGTGATTGGCGCCCCAATTGGCCATAACGCTGTATACATCTTTAAACGCGCCCTTCCCTGTGAGTCTCGGCGCGAAGAACGTACTCGGCCAAGTGGGGTCGGTTCTCTGATCGATCTTCTTAAATACGTCTTCTTCTAGCTCGCAGGTATATCCCTCGGCAATTTGCAGCACAGGTCCCAGACCTTTGACAATGTTGACCCGGGCCATGGTTACCGGCATACCGCCGCGGCTTCCATGCTTAAAGTGGCTGGAATAGCCGCCGCCTCGGAAATAAAAGATATCTGCCGGGCACCACTCGGTCTCGGCCAGCAGATGGTCTACATCGGCATCGGTCAGGTTCCACCACGGCTTCATAACGGGATTGCCCGCTTCGTCACTGGCATATCCGCTGGCGTCAAGCGCCACGGCGCCGGAGTTAATCAAATGAATAAAACCATTTTCTGCCAGACCGGTCAGTTTTTTACCGCTGACGCGTTCTATTGCTTCGGGGCTCCAATACGTACGCACATCGGCAAATGCGGCGGAAGAACCGGTTAATAAATGTTCAAACAGCATAGCCACGCCATTAAGCGAATCGTTTTCTGTGGCTACCACATAGGCCTGACGAATACCGTTCCAGTCGAATTGGCTGTTGAGCATGGCTTCCAGAAAGTCGCCGTTAGGAAGGTGATCCGTCCACTGGCGCTGTCCTTGGAATCCGGCTGCAATGGCATTGCGGCCGCAGGATTCTTCAACAAATCCCATCTCGGCAAGCTTGGGGTTTCCTACCATTAAATCGCGGAAAATAATAGCGCATTTAACCACAAATTCCCATTGCGCGTCTTTCTCTTCCCGCGTAAAGCGGTGATCTTCCGGATTTTTATCAAAGCCTTCTTCGCAGTGCTCTTTCACCCACGCCAGCGCTTTTTCAAATTCGTCATGATCATAAATGCCGCGATCGATGCGGCGCAAAATCTCGACCTCGTCAATGCCTTCGCAGCGCATACCCAGATAATGCTGGAAAAAGTCCTGATCCACAATAGATCCGGCAATACCCATACACACAGCGCCTACCGACAGATAGCTTTTGCCGCGCATCGCGTCGGCCGCTACCGCCGCTCTGGCGAAACGCAAAATCTTTTCTGCGACATCGGCCGGAATTTGCTGTTCGTCTTTCTCTTGCACATCGTGGCCGTAAATGCTGAAACAAGGAAGGCCTTTTTGCGCATAACCGGCCATGGCGCACGCCAAATAAACCGCGCCCGGGCGCTCTGTTCCGTTAAAGCCCCATACCGCTTTAATGGTATGCGGGTTCATGTCCAAAGTTTCCGTACCATAGCACCAGCAGGGAGTCACGGTTAGCGTAATATGCACGCCCTCTTTTTCAAATTTGTCTGCACAGGCCATGGCTTCGTTAACGCCGCCAATGGTGCTGTCGGCAAGAATAACCTCGACCGGCTGCCCGTTTCCTAGCCGCACATGTTCGCGAATCAGCTGCGCTGCCGCCTTGGCCATGCCCATGGTCTGCTCTTCCAGTCCTTCGCGCACTCCGTTTCTTCTGCCGTCAATACAGGGCCGGATTCCAATTTTAGGAATTCCACCTTTTAGGCGCCACGCGCCTTGGTTCATTTCATATTTTGCCATATGCTCTTCCTTTCCCCGCTGCGCACGGTATGTTATGCTTCGTTAGCTAAACGATAGTATTTATCTACAATAGCCTGCATTTCGTCTAATTTGCTTTCCATGTCGGCTACCAATTTAAACTGCGTCCGCGCGCGGTCAAGATTGTGGCCTTCACGGTGGATTTTAAAATAGGTGTCGCCATTTAAGTGATCGCCCAAGAACCGGATTCCGGTTTCAAACGTAATCACCATGGCGCCCATGGCTAGGCTCTTCGCTTCGGCCGGCGTAATAGCTTTGCCGACGGCCTGCATATAGCCGCGGGTATAGGCTTCAAATAAATCTAGCCGCATATACACTTTATCCAGATCCTGCTCGTCTTCCTCGGCACTGGACGCGCCAAACCGAATGCTGTCGCCAAAGTCGTAGGCACAGGCGCCGGGCATAATGGTATCCAGATCAATAATACATACCGGCTCATCCGTTACTTCGTCCATGAGAATGTTGTTAATCTTCGTATCGTTATGCGTAACGCGAACCGGCAGCTCTCCGCTGGCCAGCTGATCGACTAGGGTATGCGCCATTGTTTTGCGCGCCAGCGCAAACTCGACCTCGGCGCGGCAGCCCTCCAGCCGTCCGCTGCGGTTGGCCGCTACTTCTTGCTCAAAGGTTTCAAACCGTTTACCGGTATGGTGAAAATTCGGAATTACCTCTACCAGCTCTTCCGCCGGGAAGTCGGCCAGATCGGCCATAAACTGACCAAAGGCTACGCCGGTATTTTCAAACATTTGCGGCGTGGTTGCCATGTCGTAGGAACGAGTGCCGGATACCAGATCTTCCATGCGCCAGCACTGCCCCTCGGCGTCTGTGTAGAACATGTTGCCATCGGCCGTAGGGTAGAAATGCAGGGTCTCTCTCGACGGGTCCCCGCCTCGCGCCATAATGATTTTCTTTAAGTATTCCGTTACTTTAACAACATTGTCCATAAGCCCTTGCGGGTTAGTGAAAATCTCTGTATTCATACGCTGCAGTACGTATTGCTTATTTTCGCCGTTATGATTCATGACGACGCGCATCGTATCGTTAATATGTCCGGAACCAAACGGTTCTACCGAGATAATTTCGCCCGGAAGTGAAAAAACACGAATAATCTTTTCGTATTGCATATTTAATGCCCACCTTTTCCTTTTTTATTAGTTTGAACTTGTTAGCTTCGAACTGGTCGTCCTATGAGGGTATTATATCATAAGATTGGCGCATAAATGCGCCAACTTAGCAAGAATCCCTTCGGAATTCTTGCGGTCGTCCTATGAGGGTATTATATCATAAGTTGTAAGTAGAAACAAGATTTATCTCGCCATCTATTCCTTATTTCCCCAGCTCTTCCACTCTTGTCCAGACGGTAAAAAACGCTGTCCGAATCTTGACTTTTGGCCCCGCAATGGTATACTGAATCTTGGTTATAGATTGTCAATAAGGAGGCAGCATTGTGATCCCCAAGCATACCATAGGCAGTAATGCGCTGCGCAGCAATGCGCTGTGCAGTAATGCACTGCGCAGCAATGCGCATACGCACACCACCTTCTGCGACGGAGCCGACAGCGCAGAAGAGCTGGTTCGGCACGCGCTTTCTCTGGGCTTTATTTCGCTGGGTTTTTCCGGTCATTCCTATTATCCGGACTGCAGCCATTACTGCATGTCACCCGAAGGAACCCTGCAATACCAAGCAGAAATCCGGCGCCTGCAGGCCGCCTATCAAGATCGCATAACCGTGCGTCTTGGCCTAGAGCTGGATTACTTTTCACAGGTCGACCTAGCTCCCTATGAATATATTATCGGCAGTGTTCACCATTTCCGAGACCCGTCGTCTCATATATTCTATGCGTTCGACGGTTCGGCAGACCACTTCCGGCAGATGCTAGACCAAAGCTTTAACGGCAACATTTTGGCGCTCGCGCGCGCCTATTATTCTATGCTGGCCCAGCTCGTTACCCAGCCGCAGCAGGGCCGCCGCATCGATATTGTAGGGCATTTTAATCTCATTACCAAGCAAAATCGCGTTCACCATTTAATTGACGAATCCGACCCGGCGTATCAAAAAATAGCGTATGAAGCTCTTCGCGCTTGCGCGCAAACCGGAGCGATTTTTGAAGTGAACACGGGCGCGATGGCGCGCGGCTACGCTAACGAGCCTTACCCGAATTTGGAAATGCTGCGGTGGCTGCATGAGCTTAAGGCGCCGGTGATTATTACTTCTGACTGCCATGCCATGGCCTGCCTTGATTTTGCTTTTGAAGAGGCGCGGCAGCTGCTGCTAACTGCCGGATACCGCTCGGTGATGCGTTTGGGACGCAATTCGCTTTTTGAAGAGGTAGCTCTTTAATTTCATTCACATAAAGGAGATAACTATCTATGAAATTTATGTACTTAGGAACCGCTGCGGCCGAGGGATGGCCGGCAGTTTTTTGTCAATGCCCCGCTTGCCTGGAGGCACAGCGTCTTGGCGGAAAAAATATTCGTACCCGCGCGCAAGCGCTGATTAATGAAGACTTGCTGATTGATCTGCCGCCGGATACGTATATGCATAAATTGCAGCATAATCTGGATTTGACCAGTGTGCGCTATCTGCTGATTACGCATTGTCATATGGATCATTTTTATCCGCAGGAACTGACTGTGCGCGGGTCCGGCTACAGCCCAGTTATGACGGTGCGTGACTTACATATTTACTGCGCTCAGGAGACGAAGGACCAATTCTATCGCTGCCATAACGGCGAGCTGGATCGGGAAAGCGACGAGGCGTTGCACTGGCATATTTTGAAGGCCTTTGAACCTGTTCAGGCAGGGCCGTACCGCATAGTGCCGCTGCCGGCGCGCCATATGGGCGAGGGCAATGAGCCTTTTGTTTATCATATTGAGGCGCCTCGTGAAAATGGTGAGGGCAATGTATCCGTTTTCTATTTGCACGATAGTGGCTACTATGCTCCTGAAGTTTGGGAGTATTTTAGAAACTTGCCGGCTGCGGCCGATTTGATTAGTATCGATTCTACATCGGGCGATATTGATACGCAGTTTAAGGGCGGGCACCTGGGCGTTCCGGATGTGCTGCGTGTCAAAAAAGAAATGGAAGCGATTGGTATGGTCGATGCTCATACTCATTTTGTTATGAATCATTTTTCTCATAATGGACATTTATTGCATCATCAGTTAGAAGCTCTGGCCGGGCCTGCTGGCGCTGAAGTATCCTACGACGGTAAGAGTATTTATCTTTAATTCTTTTGCTTTCAGAAATGAAGACATTCCTGGCGAAAACGGATTCGCTTGCGGAATGTCTTTCTTTTTATGCTATTCGAAGGTTTTGATTTGTTAAATGGGGGGGCGGTTATCCCCGCGCAGCGGGATAATTTACGCAAAGGGGAGGCAGAGGGGGCGTTATCCCTCTTTTTTTAGCTAGTTATTGGGACGCACAGGGATAATTGGTCCGGGCTATGTCTCTGTATTGCAAATAAAATATGCAGCGCAGGGATAATAGCGACGCAATTTGTCCCTGTCCAGAAGAATATCTGGCAGCATAGTAATAGAACGTCTCTTTATTCAGTTATATATCTGCCTCGGCAGGGGCGAAAAGAGCCACTGTTATCTCTGTTTGGCAAAAACCTTTTGGGAACAAAGAGGGTTAGTGCCATTTTCCGGTTCCCGCGCTGCTTACTATCCCTTTGCGCAGGGATAGCAGGCGGAAACGAGATCACATGTTATCCCTGCCCTGCTAATTATCTGGCGCGAACAGGGACAGTTCTGCCCGCCCATTATCCCTAAGTAGCGCTAAACTTATCGCCCAAACAGAGATAATCCGTGTCATGGAGACAGACCTTCCCCGGAATGCCTTCCTTTTCACTCCCTTCCTTAGCTCCGTCCCGGTCGCATCTTATCCCTAGCCGCCCGGTTTCTGATTCGGCATCGGCAGTTTCGTCTTCTAAGTGCCAGGGCTTTCTTACATACTTTTTTCGAGCTATAAAAATCACCTTCCACTGTCTGTGACACAGGAGCAAAGCTTGCACTCGACTCGAACTCGCTTGAGTTCGACGACATTGTCAGAGTACACCCATACCTCATAAAGCCGAATCTCGCTGAACTGTGCAAATTCAGCAATGCCGTCCTCTCTGATATTGAAGAAATTTCAATGACGCTGGGAAGGCTTAACGCCATGGGTATCGAAAACATCATACTCAGTATGGACAAGGATGGGCTGATATACAGCGGCAGGGGATACATGTACCGAGTAAATGTACCCTCAGTAGATGTCCGCTCCACCGTCGGCGCCGGGGACAGTCCAAAACGTACAGCGCGTCCTTCAAGATACTTCAGCAGTCAAATTGTAAATACGATATTGCAATAAAAACTGTCATCTATAAACCGGAAATCAAACCACGTTATATTGGCTCAGATAATAAAAAGACATCGGAACTCAGCCTGCCGGTAAGCTCCGATGTCTTTTTTATTATTTCTGTAAATTGTACAAGGTGTTGAACTTTGCCATCTCTGCGCTTACCATGGAATAATAAGCGCTATTCGCCGTATTGGACTCTATAGATTCCATTTGATTTGAAACGCGGTTCAAGGTGCCTGAAACTCTGCTGTTCATATTGTCTATGCTGCCCGTTATTCTGTTGCCGGTCTCTTCAAGCTCCTGCAGAC
>CALWPV010000073.1 GCA_944383515.1 uncultured Clostridia bacterium | reverse complement strand
GTGAGCGTACTCACGCCCGGTGTAGTTTGCCATACGCCGCTCTGCATATCCTGCGTATACGTAGCCGCCGGCACCGTAACCTGCCCCGCAATCGTCGCAAACGCGCCCGTATGCGGATCGTAGGTGTAATGCGTATGCTCACTCCAGACCGTTCCGTTAAACGTAACCGTTAAATTCGTAAGCGCCGGGTCAAACCGGTCGGTAATCACCGCCGCCGTTCCCGCTGTAGCCGGCGTATTGCCCGCGTTCTGAATTAAAAACGTATACGTCAGCGTGCCGTTTTCTACCACCGGTACCGGGCTTACCGCTTTGGTAATGGTAAGCAGCGGCATACTTTCCGCCGTTACCGTCTCCCGCGCCGTTACCGGAGTTACATTGGCTCCGCTTACCGTAGCCTCGTTGGTTATGCTGGCACCTTCCGCCAGAGGCGCAAACCGGTTGACGCGCGCCTGATACACCAGAGTGGTGCTGCCGCCGGCCGGAATGCTAATGCCCGAAATGACCAGCGGCGGCCCCGCCGCCACCGCCGGAGCATTTTGCAAAATCCCATTCACATAATACCGTACCGTGTCCTCCACATAGGTTAGAGGGGTCAGCTCCTGATCGCCGGCGGTATAGGCGCCTAACGTATCGGTAACTGTCATGCCATGAAACGCAGCGCCGCCGGTATTTAAAATGCTAATAATATACGTAATGCGCTCATTCTGTTCGTACTCGCTGCGCACAGCTGTTTTCGTTGCCGATATCACTTCTAAAATTTCGCCAACCGCAATATTAGAGCTAGTCACTGAATTATTATACGCGAGCTGTGCTTGGTTGGTAAACCTGGCCATACAAATCCTCCTTTTCGAGCTTACGTTTCCATACTACTCCCGTTTCTATTCTTCTATATTGTATGCAAGTAGTAATCAAATGGCACTACTTTCTGATTTCTTTTTATTTTTTCTTCGTTTTGACAATTTTTTCTTGTGTCCGCACTGCTTTTTCAGTACAATAATAATATACAAATCAAGTTGGAGGTAGATGCATGGTTTTATCGTTAGTCGCTGCTGGTATTGTAATGATTGCCTGTATTTTGTGTAGTAAGTTATCTAATAAAATAGGGCTGCCTTCCCTTATTATTTTTATTGGGCTGGGTATGTTATTTGGCTCTGACGGGCTCGTTAAAATTCCGTTTGCCAATTATGAATTCGCGCAGGAAGTCTGCTCGATTGCGCTTATTTTTATTATGTTCTATGGTGGTTTTGGCATGCGCTGGAGCACCGCGCGCCCTATTGCCGTACGCGCCACCTTGCTATCTACGTTAGGCGTTATTTTTACCGCGGGACTAACCGGTGTGTTTTGTCACTATGTACTTGGATTTAGCTGGTTAGAGGGTTTGCTGCTGGGCTCTATTTTAGGTTCCACCGACGCTGCTTCCGTCTTTTCCATTTTACGCTCTAAAAAGCTTAATTTAAAATATGCAACGGCCCCCTTATTGGAAATGGAAAGTGGTAGTAATGACCCCTGCGCCTATATGCTAACCATTATTATTCTATCGATTATGGAAGGAACCGCGGCCTCTCCCGCCGCCCTCCTCTGGCTGGCGGTTCGCCAAATTCTTTTCGGACTGTTAGGCGGCTTTGTACTGGCTTACGCGGCCTCCTGGTTTTTTAAAAAGTTTCCTTTTCCCGATCAGGGACTAGATACCATTTTTGTTTTCGCGGCTGCCATTTTGGGGTATGCGCTTCCTTCGCTAATCGGCGGTAATGGATATTTAAGTGTATACATTATGGGAATTGTACTCGGTAACGGCGTTATGCAAGAGCGCAAAAACCTCATTAACTTTTTCGACGCTATTACCGGCATGATGGATATGCTTCTTTTCTTCCTATTGGGCCTTTTATCTTTCCCTTCGCGTTTGCCCGCCGTTTTTCTAACCGCTTTAGCGGTAATGCTCTTTATGACTTTTATTGGCCGGCCGCTAACGGTTACCGTGCTTTTAGCTCCGTTTAAAGCCCGCTTAAGCCAGATTGCCCTTGTTTCGTGGGCCGGACTGCGCGGCGCAGCTTCCATTGTTTTTTCCATTTTAGCCGTTGTTAGCGTTGCGTATACAGAAAGCGATATTTTTCACATTACGTTTTGCGTGGTTTTACTGTCCATCGCTTTTCAGGGCTCGCTGCTGCCCCTTATGGCCAAGTGGTTTCATATGATTGACGACCGGCACAACGTACTAAAAACATTTACCAATTATTCCGAAGAAACGCCGGTGCAATTTTTTCAGATTCAAATTGACGCCAGTCACCCCTGGAAAAATCAGTTGGTGCAGAATTTGCACATGATCCCCAAAACGCTGCTGGTGGTCGTGCGCCGCAACGGCCAGAACATTGCGCCCAAGGGGAACACCTTGCTGCTTGAAGGCGACCGGCTGGTTATGATTGCCGAAGAATACCCTGATAACGACGCCATATTGCTGCACGAAGTGCTGCTGGACGAGTCGCATCCGTGGGCCGGCCAGCTTCTTTCTGAAATTGAGTTTCGGCATAAAACGCTGGTTGTTTTAATTAAGCGTGAACATGTCACCATTATTCCCGACGGTTCAACGCGGCTTTTAGGGGGCGACCGTTTGGTTTTGTATCACCAGTCCTAAAGCCCGCGGCTACGCCAGTAGGCGGTGCAAAAGCTGGGCAAATTCCTCTATATAATAATTGGTACGGTCTTTGCGCCAAAACGCGCAATATCGGCGCATAATTTGCTTATCGCCTTGCCACACGGGGAGGCGCCGAATGGACGCCCCCTCCGGCGGCAGTGTACCAACGCTTTCTACCGGTAAAAAGCCGCGGTTACTCACCACTAGGAGGCGTCCTTCTTCCAGACTGTCGGCAAACAGATAGCTGCCGCCAAACCCTAAGGTGTTTTGGTAGTAATCCTGTTCTGCGTCTTGTTGGTCTCTCGACGAAATTAAAATGCAGGGCATGGTTCGCAGTTCTTCCAGGCGCACGCAAGACTGCGCGCTTAGCTTATTACGAGCCGCAATCTCTACGTAACAGCCGCCCTGCACCAATTCGTAATTCACATAGGCGTCGGAAAACGCCCGGCGCTGATCGCTTAACACAAGATCCACACTGCCAAACCGCAGCATATCGTACAGCTCTTCATGCGTTCCATTAACAATGTCAATGGCTACTTCCGGATATGTCTCGGAAAACCGCGCAATTGCCTGCCGCAGCTCCAGCCCACTGTAACAACGCAGGTAGCCAATCCGCAGCTGAAGCTCGTGGTCCGATCCCAGCCGCTTCGTCTCGCGAACAAGATCTTCGACCTGATCTAAAATGGCCCGGCTGCGCGAATAAAAATACCGGCCCGTAGGCGTTAGCGTAAACCGCCGCTTTTCTCTGTGGATCAGCTCTACGCCCAGTTCCTTCTCCAGCGACTGAATTTGCTGTGATATAGCCGATTGCGAAATGTAATATTGCTCCGCCGCCTCGGTAAAGCTATTACACTCTACAACCGCGATAAAGTACTTCATTTGTCTTAGCAGCATGGCGTAGCTTCCTTTCTTATGGTTTTAAATAATTCCTGCCAGCACCAGTGCAAAAAGAATGCAAGTAACCAGCACCAGCGCCGAGCCTAGTATAACGCCGGGGCTCATGGTAAACCCGGCGGCTGCGGCGCTTCCCTGGGAATCACGCCTTGCAATGGAGCTTGGCGCCAGCCCTGCCTTGCGCAGCGTGGTCACGACCGGCTTATATAAAAGCATGGTAATGGCCGCGTTCAGTCCGCCTTTAATTAAGTTAAATGGTAAAAATGTGGTGGGCAGCATGGCCGCTACCGCTTCCCGCGGATAGCCCATATAAATAGGCGTGAGTAAATAGTTCCACAGCAGCATCACAACCACCATGGCTACAACGCCGCATAACAGCCCTATAATAGCGCCTTTTAGCGTATGGTTTTTCTTGTAAATAATAGCTGCCGTGCAAGCAAAGCTGCAGGTTGAGACCAAATTCATAACGGCTCCAATAATGCCGGTATCGCTCACCGTAAACATTTCAATGAGCGACACCACAAACGAAATCGCAAACGCCTCTAACGGCCCAAACAGAAAGCCGCCAATGGCAATAATGACGTCTTTGGGATCATACGACAAAAAAAGCACCATAGGAATGCGCCCCACCACCATAATCAGGTAGGCAAGCGCTGCCAGCATAGCCAGCGTAGTTAGTTTTTTAGTGTTCGATGGTTTCATAAGTATAGATACCTCCAAAAAAATAGATTGGCAGGCAACGTAAAAAGCACCCGGAATTATATCTTCCAGGTGCTCACATAGGTTTCGGTATACCACTTCTAGCCGCCCTAATGCCGGCCAGATTGTTTTTGTTCGCACGCCTTCTACCATCCAGACTGTACTGTCGGTTCCGGAATTGCACCGGATCAGCCGCTTACGCGGGTCGCAGACTACCAGGCCCATGGCCTGTCACTGCCGGTAGGGACTTTCACCCTGCCCCGAAGACATTGTTCCACTCGCTTTATACTTGCCATATTCTAATTATAGCACAGCCGGTGTAAAACGCAATACATTTTTCACAAAAACTCTACTATAACCGACCACGCTTCTCGTAGTTTTTCCATGGAATACGCCGCATTGGCCGGACTGGTCGAGGGAAGCTTCTGACACGGCAGCCCCGTTTTTTCTTTTCCGTATTTTTCATACAGGTCAAACGCCTTTTTGCCGTTGGCAAAAACCTGCCGTATCTGACTGCAATCCGTTACCTGCTGCAGCGGATTGCAGACCACGTCGCGAATGGACTGATCCGAAGAGCCCTCAATGCTGCAGCTTTCAATTACGTCCCACAGCGCAATATGACGCCTAAGCAAAAGCGCCTTTTTTTCTTCTATACTATGCGGCTCGCTCTCGCCCAGCAGCGCCGCTATCAGCTTCCAAAAGCGATTTTGCGGGTGACCGTAATAAAACCCCTGTTCCCTAGATTTTACCGAGGGAAAACTACCCAAAATTAAAATGCGGCTCTGCGGGCTGTAAACCGGCCCAAAGGTATGATACGCCTTCATGGCTTATAAGCAGCTTTCTAACAGCTCTTGCACCCTAGGGAAGCGGCGCTTCAAAGAAATGGGGTGGCCCTGATACAAAAAGCAATGCCGGCTTTCTCCCGTTGCCCGCAGCTCGCCCGTTTCTTTGTCTTCAATGCGATACGTCAAATGCAACCGCACGCCGTCAAACTGTTCCACCGACGCGATAATGCGCACCGTGTCGCCATAGCGCGTCATACTCTTATACTCTGCCGATACTGAAAGCACCGGGCTCACAATACCCAGCTTTTCCATATAGGCATAGCCAATGCCCAGCTGCTCCAGCATGTCCGAGCGCGCCTCTTCAAACCAGCGAATATAATTAGAATGGTGAATAATTCCCATTTGATCGGTTTCATAATACTGTGTTTTATGTTCATATACTTTAAAATCCATGGCAACGTTCCTTTCTTTTACCGTCCCGAAATAAAATCAAGCACTGGGTCCAAATAGATATCGGCCGTAAAGTCCTGCGCTTCTTCGCTCTCCAATAGCTGCCGCATCCAGCCGGGCGCTACTTCTGGTTTGCGCGCCAGCGCGGCGCGTAGCATTTTAATCATGAGCGCGTCTTTAAAGTCCATGGCCTGCGGATTCCACCGCCCGCGGGCGTAAAAAAGGGGAATGCCTGCCAAAGCTCCCGGCAGCGCGAGAGAGGCGGCCGCTTCTTCGGGCGCGGCACCGACGGCCAGCACCGCGATACGCGGTGCATCGCTGGCGGCCATGAGTTTGGCGTAGTAACGCTGAAGGGTTTCGAGGCCGGCTATGGTTTCGCTATAGACGCCGCCAATCCATATGAGGGTTTGGTAGGGTCTGAGCTGCGTTAGTTTAACCGACGATGCCGGCGCCAGGTCGCATTCGCGCTGCGCGGCAAGCTGCTCGGCGTAAAACCGGGCGGTTCCATAATGACTGCTGTATAACAGCAGGGTGGGGGCTGTGTCTTGATTCATACGATTCCTCCCTTTCGAAGCACTTGATTGTATTATAGTCAGTTTTGTAAATACTGTCAACGCGCGGTTGACGGCCGGGAAGAAGTATGATATAATTTTAACAAATCAGATGTCTTTTTATAGAAGACACCGCGTAAACAGAATAAGGAGGCGAGTGGTATGTTAGATGCTATTTTTGGTACATCCGGACAGGGAATTTGGTTATTTATGTTAGCCATACTTGTCGTTGGCGTATTGGCATTTCTGCTAAAAAAACTATGGGTTCGGCTTACCTGCCCTGTACGGCGCGCCAGAGTGCAGGTACTCAGCATTGAAGACAAAAATAATCACCTCGCCCGGCGCGTCACCAGTTTTCCTGGAGCCGGCCGCCCTAATACGGGGAATATGGCCCGCACCATGGTGGAGGAGCTGGATATTGTTTGTTCTTTACTGGATCGTGGCGAACGCAAAATTCAGCTGAAGGCTCCTAAACTGCTAGACGGCGGACTGCCTAAAGAGGGCGATTTGGGGGTTATTACGTATCAGGCAGGGCGTGTGCTCAGCTTCCAGAAGGCTTCGTAAATTTTACAGAGAGTGCGAAAAAGAGACAGACTCATTGAAAAAGTCTGTCTCTTTTTTGCGTTCTGTATTGCGCGGTATGCTAGGAAGCGCTTCCCCATAGGCTCTGCATAAAATTCATGTCGTAATACGGCTTCATAGCGCTTCTTTCCTGCATGTAGCGGTCCATAGTTTCTATCAGGTACCGGCTGGCGCCCGCCGCGTCCAGCGTTCCTTCGGACATGGCCGAAAGCGCCTCGTAAACCATGTCATATTCCAGTATGCCAAAGGGAAGCCCGGCCGACGCAATGTGATCTAGCATTTGACCGACACGCTCTACGGTTTGCGCGTCGAGCGGCGGCACTTCTACCGCCTGACTTTCTATTTCTTCCCGGCTCATATTGCCGCTTTCCAAACTGTTCCACAGATCCGGATATGTTTTTAAGCTGCTCGTTTGTGCCGCTTCCAGCTGCTGGTTGGTAATGTGCCGGTTAACGGAAAAACCATAATAGGGTGTATACTCATAGTCCATGAGATACCGAATGGCGTCGTATACGGCTTCCGGATACTGCGTACTGGCCGGCGCCAGCGCCATAGCGGTAATATTGGCGTTATAAGCGCCCGCTTCCTGCGCCGTAGGAATACCACTCCATACCATTTCGTCGCCGGCTTCTTCGTACACGGCTTTAAGAAAAGCAAGGTCATACAAAAAGGTATTATACATATCAATACTGCCGCTGCGTCCGCCTGTCAGGAATATACCCGTTTGCTCTACCGCCACCTGCGGCTCCAACATGAGAAAAGTTTGGCTCTTTGACTGTCCGGTCGACGCTTCTTCCATACTTTTTCCATTGAGTTCTTGCGCTTGATACTGCTGCATAACGGTAAAAATATCTGTTAAAAGCTGTTCGTCCAGTGTATGCGCCGTGTTTTCCTCGTTAAAATAGGAATCCGTGGCGCCGGCTAGGAGAATACTGGGAATATAACTTCCTAAAAACATACGGCCCGATATTTCTTGCACTGCTTCCTGAATATCGCTACCTGCTGTTTCTAAGCAGCTCTGTTCCAGCATATGAAGAATTTCCTCGTAGGAAGTTTCCTCCGTAGGCTCCGCCAGCCCGGCCCGACCCAGCCAATTTTTACCAGTCACCATGGCATTCATATTAAAAAGGAGAGGCATAACAACCTGCTCGTCGTGAATCATACCCCCGTCGAGCACCTTGCCAAAATACGCTTCTTCATTTTGCAGCGCCTCGTCACTTTGTACATAGTCACTGAAATCAACCAGCTGGCCCTGCTGTTGCAAGCGGTAGAAATCGAGCTCGGTATATTTGCTTACCACAATCAGGTCCGGGGCCTCCCCCTGCTCATAGGCGTATTGCAGTACATCCTGCGTAAAATCTTCCATGCCGCTTTTATCTGCTAAAAAGTGGATCTCCATGGTAATGCCACGCTCCTCGCCGTATTGCATGAGCGCGTCATAGAAAATATTCCCCTGCTCCGCCTGCATATCGCCGCCCATAAAATGAAGGCCTACGCTATACGGCGTTGGGTAGCGCGTGTACATTTCGCCATCGTCCTGCATAAATGAGCTGGCAACACCCGTTATATACACTACCAGTTTTTCCGGCTTATTCTCCAGCTCTCTAAAGCTCTGCTCGCTGCTTTCCTGACTTCCGTTTCCCATACAGCCTGTTAAAAAGAGACAAAGCAGGCAAAGTAGTGCCAAAATTTTTTTCTTTTTCATAACAGACCTCCTTATTATTTATTCGAGCCCCAGTTGCCGGTTGGCCTCGTCTATAATGTCTTGCAAACCGGCGTCGTACATCTGCTCCAGAAGCATGGCTACGTTCGCGTCCCAGTTTGCAGACCACTCCTCTAAAGAATTATAGCGCGACGGTTTCATTTTATCCCCCCATGGATCGTCCGGCCGATTAAAACTTGCAAATACCTTTTTCACCGCCTCATATTGTTCTTTCACCGGCGTTTCGTCAAAGACAAAGTCGGAATACGGCGCTAGATATGACATTTCCCACGCTTTTTCCGTCAGTTCTTTTGTCCTTTCTGTACTCCCCATCCAGCGAAATCCGTTTTCGTACGCCGAATCTAGCCATATTACCTGCGGACATAGCGGTAAAGTTATACTCACCACTTCGGCCGCCAGCTCTTCGTCCGTTGCTAAATCGTTCAAGATTTGATAGACGGTTTCTAAATGCGGTGCTGTTTTGGGAATTAAAGTATAGCCTTGCTCTAATCCCTTTACCTCTGCGTATATTGGTGTTGCACTCGAAAAGGGGTATGATTCAACCCCGTATTGCGAAATAACAGGAAACGGGTAGCATATTTGAAGCCGTGTATCCGGCATAAATGCTAAACCCGCCTCTTCCCCTTCTGACGCTTTAAAATACTCGGTCAGATCGTCTGTTACATACCCTTTCTCCCATTGTCTAACCCACCATTCTTTAATCCATGCCGCATAGTCGCTTTCATATACGCATATTACGCCGGCCTCCGGCTCTTGCAGCGATAGACCTAAATAAGGGGTAATCATTCTAAACGCAGAATCAAAACAATATAAAGCATCTAACACTCCGCATCCACCCTCCAGGGAACTAGAAGGCCTATAAAATATAAAGGGTTCATAATCATTGGCTTCGTATAGTTTTTCAAATTGACCTTCCCATTCTTCCAGAGACATGCTCGTTGGATCCCCTATATCAATTCCCCTACTCTCCAAGGACTCGCCTACAATACACATTCCTGACTGGGTGTTCAAACGTTGCCTGACAAAATTATATATCGCGCCATTGCTGCGCACTTCTTCCCAATACATAGCCGGCATACTTTCATACAAGGGTGCTAGCGCCCCTTCTTCCAGCTCGTAGGTCAGGTCCATATACTCCTCTTCTATTGTTTCCGCAGATGGTCCTTCCCTCCCTTTCCAAAT
>CALWPV010000072.1 GCA_944383515.1 uncultured Clostridia bacterium | reverse complement strand
GCTTGGGTATGCGATCGGCGTTAAAAAAGCACAGCGGCGCTTGGAAGAGGTTGCCGAGTATCGTAAAACACCGTTTTACCATGCCTTTGGCTGTGAGCTGGGACATATGAACAAGCAAGAAGTGTGGTGTTACCGCGTGTATCAGGCGCTGTCGCGCTCCTTTTATCCGGTCACGTATCGCGCGAAACCGGATAGCCGGCGGCTGCGGGAATACCGGGGGCTAGTTTACCCGCACTGGATTTATCAGGCGGGGCGGGAGAAAGCGCAGCCAGAGTTTGTGCTCATAACAAGAAAAGCCGTGTATGTGGTACATACCCGTTTTTATACTGGCCGTATACAGGGCGATTTACATGATCCGCAGTGGCTGCTGTATGCCGACGGCGCGCAAGATCTAACGGCAGAAAAGGTTTCTAATTTAGCGGATAAAAATGAAGAATGCCGGGCAGTGGTTAAGGCGGAGCTAGAACAGCGCAGCGGTCTGGCGCTAGACGAAATTCCGTTTTATAACGTAATCTTTTTAAATGAAGAAGTGGATATTAAAGGCCTGCGGCGCGTGAGCGCTCCGGACGACTTGATTTTTATTCAGGGAGGGGCCGATAAGCTCCGGTCTCAGATTGGTTTGTGGGAAAGCCGGCTGAGCATGCATTCTGTAGGCATGGATACGCTCATGGAAGCGTTTGACGCGATTGGGCAGCGGTTTGTCAAACGGAGCGGTTGGTAATTTTTTATCGAAAATTTACAAAAAAATAAAAGGAAACAGAGGTTTTATAGCGAATATATAAAACAAATAGCATGGAGCGTCCATGCTGCATTTCAACAAAGAGGAGTGACATTTATGAAGTATACTTACACAAGTCGCAACATGACCGTATCGCAGCATCTCAAAGATATTACAGAAAAGAAGCTGGAACGTCTTAGCAAATTCTTCACTCCGGAAACAGATGTTTTCGTTACCTTCAAAGGTGAAAAGAGGACGCAGACGGTGGAGGTTACGATACCGACCAAACGGGCTTCCATTCGCTGCGAGGCCACGGCAGAAGAGGCGTATACCGCTTTGGATCTGGTTATGGATAAGCTGGACCGGCAAATCGTCAAATACCGTAAAAAACTGATCAGCAAAGCCAAACAGGATCATACGCTGCGTCAGGATTATTTTACTCCCGAAATTGAGGAAGAGCCGGAAAGCGAGATCACGATCTCCCGTATGAAAAAGATTCAGGTAGAGCCCATGGACGCGCAGGAAGCGGGTCTTCAAATGGAGCTTAGCGGCCACGATTTCTTCGCCTACCAAGATGGCGAAACCGGGCAAATCTGTATTATTTACAGACGAAATCAAGAAGGCACCTATGGTGTGTTGACTATACAAGATTAATGCTATGACGGCGTGTGCAGTATGGCGCCGTTGGCAGTGTCATTCAGGGCGAAATACCATTCGCCTTTCATATCTTTTGACAAGAAGGTGTTCCCGTAAGGGGGCACCTTCTTTTATGCCGGCCGCGGTGGGCATTTTCAAATTGTTCATGTTTCTTTGGTTGCATTCCGTAGCGCAAAATGGTACAATACAGGTTAGCATAGTTATCATTGCTGCAGAGTATGGCAGTAAATGGAGGTATCATTCACTTGAAATTATTAGAAAAGATCTTTGGAAATACAAGTACAAAAGAAATTAAACGAATCCAGCCGCTGGTCAATCAGGTGTTGGCGCTTGAAGAAGAAATGGGCGCGTTGACTGACGAGCAGCTTAAGCATAAAACCGTTGAATTTAAAGAAAGATTGGCACAAGGGGAAACGCTGGACGATCTGCTGCCCGAAGCGTTTGCCGTGGTAAGAGAGGCAGCATGGAGAACATTAAAACAAAAGCACTTTCCCGTTCAGATTGAGGGCGGTATTATTATGCATCAGGGGCGCATCGCTGAAATGCGCACCGGTGAAGGTAAAACCCTAACCTCAACCTTGCCGGCTTATTTAAATGCGCTGGCAGGTAAAGGGGTTCACATTGTTACCGTTAATGATTATCTGGCGGCTCGAGACGCAGAGTGGATGGGGCAGATTCACCGCTTTTTGGGATTAACTGTGGGCTGCATTTTAAATGCTATGGACGGAGAGGCGCGCCGCGCCGCGTATGCGTGCGACATTACCTATGGCACCAATAACGAGTTTGGCTTCGACTATCTGCGTGACAATATGGTGGTATATCAGAAGCAGCTGGTACAAAGAGGGCTGCATTACGCGATTATTGACGAAGTAGACTCGGTTTTAATTGACGAAGCCAGAACGCCGCTGATCATTTCCGGTCAGAGCGGCAAATCTACGTCGCTCTATCAGCAGGCCGATATGCTGGCCTCTCGCATGAGAAAAGGACGCATTATTGGTGATCAGAGCAAAATGGCCCAGCTCATGAATGAAGAAGTCAAAGAGGAAGGCGATTTTGTCGTTGACGAAAAAGATAAAACCTGTGCGCTCACGGAAGAAGGCGTGCGAAAGGCAGAGCAGTTTTTCCACTTAAGTAATTTGGGCGATCCGGAAAACGCGGAGATTGCGCACCACATTCAAATTGCATTAAAAGCGCATTATTTAATGGCGCGCGACAAAGATTATGTGGTAAAAGACAATCAGATTGTCATTGTCGATGAATTTACGGGGCGGCTAATGCCCGGGCGCCGGTATTCCGACGGTTTACACCAGGCAATCGAAGCAAAAGAAAAAGTAGAAGTAAAACGAGAGAGTAAAACGCTGGCAACGATTACGTTCCAGAACTTCTTTAATAAGTACGATAAAAAGGCTGGCATGACCGGTACGGCGAAAACGGAAGAAGTTGAATTTCAGCAGATCTATGCCATGGACGTTGTCGAAGTGCCAACCAATAAACCGGTAAAACGAAAAGATCTGCCGGATATGGTGTATCGTACTAAAAAAGAAAAGTTTAAAGCGGTAGTCGAGGACATTAAGCAGTGCTACGCCAAAGGGCAGCCCGTCTTGGTAGGTACTATTACCATTGAAACGTCGGAGCTCCTTAGCAAAATGCTTAAAAAAGAAGGCATTCCTCACAACGTACTGAATGCAAAGTTTCATGAGCGCGAAGCGGAAATTGTGGCGCAGGCCGGTCAAAAGGGAGCGGTTACCATTGCCACCAATATGGCCGGACGTGGTACCGATATTAAGCTGGGAGAAGGCGTTGCCGATCTCGGAGGTCTGAAAATTATTGGTACCGAGCGACATGAATCTAGGCGGATCGATAATCAGCTGCGTGGACGTTCGGGTCGTCAGGGCGATCCCGGCGTATCCCGTTTCTATGTGTCTATGGAAGACGACCTGATGCGGATTTTCGGCGGCGAGCGGATGCAAAAGGTGCTGGAAACCTTCCGCGTTCCCGAGGACCAGCCTATTGAAGATAAAATGTTCAGCAGCGCCATTGAAAAAGCACAAAAACGTGTGGAAGAGAATAACTTCGGAATTCGTAAGCGGCTGCTGGATTACGATCAGGTTATGAATGAACAGCGGGAAACCATTTACGCCGAGCGTCGCCGGGTGCTGGAAGGCAGTAATTTGCGTGACGATCTCATGCAAATGATGGACGGCCTTATTGAAGATAGCGTAAAGGCAGTAACGGCAGAGCAGAAATATGCGGAAGAGTGGAATTTGGACCAGCTGAGTCGGGAGCTTTCTACGGTGATTCCCTTTGGTAAAATTACAATTCCTGAGGACCAGATGCAGGAAATGACTCCGGAGAAGTTAACGCAAAATCTGCAGACCGAAGCGCACCGCCTCTATGATATTAAAGAACAGCAGATTCAGCCGGAGCGCATGCGAGAGGTAGAGCGGATGATTTTGCTGCGCAGCGTGGATACACTCTGGACAGATCATCTGGATATTATGGATCAAATGCGTCAGGGCATTGGCCTGCAGGCCTTCGCCCAGAAAAATCCGCTGGATGAATACCGCATTGTGGCCTACGACATGTTTGAAGACCTGAATCAAAATATTTTGAAAACAACGATTCGTGGCCTGTTCACGGTGAAAATTGTGGAAAATCAGGAAGTAGAGCGGAAAGAGGTGGCCAAGAACATTTCGACAAATCGCGGCCAGGATACGACAAAAGCCAAAAAACCGGTGCGGCGCACAGAGAAGAAAATTGGTCGTAATGACCCCTGCCCCTGCGGCAGCGGCAAAAAATATAAAAATTGTTGCGGACGCGGCCTGTAAAGGGCCGCCTTCGTGAAATCCAAAAAAGAAAGGGTGACAAATATGCTTGAGTTTGATGAGTTTAAAGCTGAACTCGACAAGTACAAGGGCGCCTTAGCAGAACTGGGTGAGTCCCTTTAACTTAGAACGATTGCGGTTAAAGGTGGAGGAACTGGACCGAAAGCAGTCGGAGCCTGGCTTTTGGGATGATCCCGAAACGAGCCAGAAAATCGTGCAGGAGGCAGGTTCTTATAAAAAAACGCTCGACGAATATGACGCAATGATGCAGTCTTATGACGATGCCCATGTCATGATGGAGATGGCGGAAGAGGAAGACGACGAGTCGCTCATTCCGGAAATTAGAGAGCAGATCGATCAATTCGAAGAGGCTTACGAAAGACTTAGAATTTCTACTTTATTATCGGGTGAATTCGATCATAAAAATGCGATCATGACGCTGCACGCGGGAGCCGGCGGCACAGAGGCCTGCGACTGGACAAGCATGCTCTATCGCATGTATACGCGCTGGGCCGAGCGGCATGGCTATAAAGTAGAAGTGCTAGACTATCAAGACGGAGACGAAGCGGGAATTAAAAGCGTAACGATTCAGATTAACGGTGAAAACGCATACGGCTATTTGCGGTCGGAAAAAGGCGTACACCGTTTGGTGCGCATTTCTCCATTTGACGCGGCGGGCCGGAGGCATACGTCTTTTGCCTCTTGCGAGATTATGCCTGAGCTGGATGATACCATTCAGATCGATATCAATCCCGATGATCTGCGTATCGATACCTATCGCTCCAGCGGTGCCGGCGGACAGCACGTCAATAAGACCAGCAGCGCGATTCGTATTACACACATTCCCACCGGAATTGTTGTGCAGTGCCAAAACGAGCGTTCGCAGTTCCAGAACAAGGACAAGGCGATGATGATGCTCAAGGCCAAGCTATATGAATTGGAAAGAGAAAAGCAAAGCGAGCGGCTTTCCGATATTCGAGGCGAAGTGAAAGACAACGCGTTTGGAAGTCAGATTCGTTCGTATGTCTTTCACCCCTACAGCATGGTAAAGGATTTAAGAACCGGAGAAGAGACCGGAAATATTCAGGCCGTTATGGATGGCGACTTGGATAAATTTATGAATGCATATTTAGCATGGATCAATCATTAAGCGCGCGGCGCTTACGGAGGATCATTTGGGCAGGCGGCCTGAGGGCCGCCTTTGTCAATCGTGAATAAGGGATTTCAATGCAATGATTAAAAAAACAATGAGAAAAGCAGTCGCGCTTTTGTTGTTAGCAGTGCTAGCGTTAAGCAGCACAGGCTGCGTTTCAGGTACCGTTTACGGTAAGCCTTTGGACGAAGCGGAAGAAATTGACAAGAGCCAGGCCATTTTATACATGAGCTATATTCGAGATGCCATGGTTGACGGATCGCTGGACGAAATCAATCAGCTTGGCTATCATTATGGCCAGGAGGACGCGGAAACTTTTGAAGAGTTCTGGGAAGACTGGCAGTACTATGAGCCCATTTATGGCCAGATTACGGATTTTCAGCTGCAAGAAGGCTATCAGTTTGGCAATGAAATGGTATTTGTATTTGAGTTAACTATGGAAAAGGGAGCTATGCAGCTTTCTTCCATGTATACCGACGATTTTGAGCTGGTTATGCTCTTCTTATATGAGACGCAGGAAGGCGATCTGGAACATACGCAGATGCCGGAAGGGATTGTAGAAGAAGATATTGTTGTAGGAGAAGGAACGGACTATCCGCTGGCCGGCAAAATTACCAGACCGGCCAACATACAGGAAGGCGATCAGCTGCCGGCAGTCGTTTTGGTGAGCGGTGACGGCGCCAACAACATGAATTTGCAGCCGCAGGATAGCTGCGTTTATCCGTACCGCGACATTGCCTGGGGGCTGGCGCAGCAGGGCATTGTTACCATTCGCTACGATAAGCGGCTGTATACGTATGCGGACGAAGTAACCGACATTAACGCGCCTGCCGAGAAGTTTACCGTTGACTGGGAATACGGTGAAGACGCGCTTTTAGCCACCCAGATGCTGCGTGATTTGTCTTATGTTAACGACGAACAGGTTTATTATATTGGCCATAGCCAGGGTGCTATTGTAGCGCCAAGAATTGACGAAGAAGGCGGAGATTATGCCGGCATTGTTATGCTTTCCAGTTCTCCGCGCCCTTGGTACGATGTTATTTATGACCAGTATATCAATTTTGGACTGATCGATAACGACGACGACGCCATTTATTATCTGGTGAGCAAGCTCAACGTGGAGCGGGATTTTATTGTTGACGGCGATTATCTGGAGGTTGAGGACGATAAGCTAACGCAAGATTTTCTGCTGACAAGACCCACTGCCTTCTGGCGCGATTATTTAAGCTATGACTATGTGGGCGCGCTGGAAGCTTCACAGAAGCCGCTCCTTATTTTACAAGGAGAAGCTAACTTCCAAATTACCATGGATGCAGATTTTGCCGCGTGGCAGGAAGAGCTGGGAGACGCATCTTACGCGACGCTTAAGAGCTATGAAGGGCTTAATCATTTGTTCTCACCCTCGCAGGGATGCTTTGCGGGTCATTATAAAGAATATGACATGCCGGGACGCGTCTCGCAAGAGGTGATTGACGATATTGCCAGCTGGATTTTGACCGGCGCGGTAGCAGAATAAAACAAGAACAGCGCAGCTTCTTAAGGCTGCGCTGTATTGTCAGTACGCCTGAAAAGGAAGGCCGCAAAGCGGTGAATGGAAATTAAAATAGGAGATGAAGGATGGATAAAATAGCGTTTACACATTTGCATGTACACACGGAATACAGCCTGCTGGACGGTTCTTCTAAAATTCATGAGATTGTGGCGCAGGCTAAAGCGCTGGGTATGGATAGCCTAGCCATAACCGATCACGGCGTGATGTACGGTGTGATCGACTTTTATAAAGCATGCGTGGCCGAAGGAATTCATCCGGTTATTGGCTGCGAAGTGTACGTAGCAAATGGCAGCCGTTTTCAAAAGGAGGATCGCCGCGACGCAACGTACGACCATCTGGTTTTGCTCGCGGAAAATAATCAAGGCTACCACAACCTCATGATGCTGGTTTCCAAAGGCTTTACGGAAGGCTTTTATTACAAGCCCCGTATTGATTTTGAGCTGTTAGAGCAGTACCATGAAGGGCTAATTGCACTGAGCGCCTGTTTGGCCGGCGTCGTTGCCAGACCTCTTTTAACCGTCTCCTACGAAAAAGCGAAGGAAGTCGCGGCGCGCTATCAGACGCTCTTTGGCCCCGATCATTTCTATTTAGAATTACAAGAGCACGGAATTCCCGAGCAGACACAGGTAAACCAAGGACTTTTACGCATGAGCCAGGAGCTGGGACTTCCGCTGGTGGCAACCAATGACGTACACTATACCTATGCGAGCGATAAAGAAGCGCATGACATTCTGCTCTGTATTCAAACCGGTAAAAAAGTACAAGACGAAAACCGTCTGCGCTATGAAGGCGATTATTATTTAAAAAGTCCGGAGGAAATGGCGCAGCTGTTTCCCTACGCGCCGGAGGCGCTAACAAACACGCAAATGATTGCCAAACGCTGTCAGGTCGAGATTCAGTTTAATGAACGTAAACTGCCGGTTTACAATGTTCCCGAGGGGTTTACGGCGCCAGAATACCTGCGTATGCTGTGTAATCAAGGGCTGTATGAGAGATATCCGGAAATAGAAACCAATGAAACAAGAAAGCAGGAGCTTCTTACCCGCCTCGAATACGAAATCGGCGTAATCGAGAGCATGGGTTTTGTTGACTATTTTTTAATTGTATGGGACTTTATCAATTTTGCGCGTAAGCAGGGAATTAAAGTAGGGCCGGGCCGTGGATCGGCCGTAGGCAGTTTGGCTTCGTACTGTCTGTATATTACGAATGTCGAACCGATGCGCTATAATTTGATTTTTGAACGGTTGCTGAATCCAGAGCGAGTGAGTATGCCGGATATCGATACAGACTTTTGCTATCGCCGCCGGCAGGAAGTGATTGACTATGTGACCGAAAAATACGGAAAAGACCAAGTAGCGCAGATTGTTACCTTTGGTACCATGGCCGCGCGTCTTGTCATTCGCGATGTAGGAAGGGCCATGGATCTTCCGTATAACGAAGTGGATACCATTGCTAAAATGGTGCCCATGGAAAAGGATATGACAATTGCGCTGGCCCTGCAAAAAAATCCGGAACTGAAAGAGCTGTATGATCAAGATGAAGTCATTCATAAGCTGATCGATATGTCGCAAAGGCTGGAGGGGCTTCCCCGCCATACGTCAACCCATGCGGCCGGCGTACTGATTTCGCGTACGGCTACCGTAGAATACGTGCCGCTTTGTACTAACGACGGCAATGTAGTGACGCAGTTTACCAAGGACACGCTGGAAGAGCTGGGTCTGTTAAAAATGGACTTTTTGGGTCTGAGAACATTAACGGTTATTCAGGACGCGCTCGACAATATTGAACAGACGGAACATAAGAAAATCGATATCGATGCGGTAAACGTAGACGACGCGGCGGTTTATCAAATGATTGGCGCAGGAAAAACGGAGGGTGTATTTCAGCTGGAAAGCAGCGGCATGACAGCGTTTATGCGCGAATTAAAACCGGAAACAATGGAAGATATTATAGCCGGCATTTCACTGTACCGGCCGGGCCCTATGGATTTTATTCCTCAGTATATCGCGGCCAAGAAAGATCCCTCTTCCATTCATTATTTAACGCCGGAACTGGAACCCATTCTTAATACAACATATGGCTGCATGGTATACCAAGAGCAGGTAATGCAGATTGTACGGGATCTGGCCGGCTATAGTATGGGGCGTAGCGATTTGGTGCGCCGTGCCATGGCTAAGAAAAAGAGCGATGTTATGGCAAAGGAGCGCCATAACTTTGTATATGGGAATCCGGAAGAGGGCGTGCCCGGATGCGTAAGCCGTGGAATTTCTGCCGAAATTGCCGAAACCATTTTTGACGAAATGACAGATTTTTCTAATTACGCGTTTAACAAGTCGCACGCGGCCGCGTACGCCGTGCTTTCTTATCAGACGGCCTGGCTGCGCTATTACTATCCGGTAGAATTTATGGCCTCTATTTTAACATCGGTGATGGAGCAGCCGCGAAAAGTAACCAGCTATATTCAAAGACTCAAATCAATGGGGATTGAACTGCTGCCGCCGGATATCAATGAAGGCTACAGCGGTTTTTCGGTAACGGCCGCGCAAGGCAAGAAGATTCGCTATGGACTGACAGCGATTAAGAGCGTGGGCCGGAATATGATTGAACAAATGGTACGCGAGAGGGAAGAGAACGGACCGTTTCGCTCATTAACTGATTTTTGCCGACGGATGCAGGATTCTGAGCTGAATAAGCGGGCGCTGGAAAATCTGATTAAAGCCGGTGCTTTTGACTCGCTGGGAGGCAGCAGGGCGCAGTATATACAGTCGTATCCGTTAATCATGAGCGCGGCCGCGCAGTGGAAGAAGAACATGATGAGCGGGCAGATGGATTTATTTGGCATAGCCGAAGAGGGAACGCAACAGGCAGATATTGCCGACCCGCTGCCCGATATGGAGGAATTTCCGGATGCGCTGCGTCTTTCGTATGAAAAGGAAGTGCTGGGGATTTATTTATCCGGACATCCGTTAGAGAGCGACGAAGCATTTTGGCGTAGTCATGTGACGCACACGTCGATCGACTTTCAGTATCAGGAAGAAGAAGCCGGTGGCATGGAAACGGAAGAGGCTATGCCGGCTTCGTTAATCGACGGCCAGAAAGCGATGATCGGCGGTATTATAACCGGGAAAACGTTAAAAACGACGAAGAACAATAAAATGATGGCTTTTATTACGGTAGAAGATCTGTATGGCAGCGTAGAGGTATTGGTATTTCCCAATCGCTATGAACAATACCGGCCCTGGCTGGAAGAGGACCAGAAGGTGCTGGTCAGCGGCAGAGTGAGTCTGGAAGAAGAAAAGGACAGCAAACTGATATGCGACCAGATTATACCGTTTGAAAAACAAGAACAGGCAGAGCCGGCGCGGGAAAGCGGTAAGCCGCTATGGCTTAGGTTTAAGTCGCAATCCGTTTGGAAGGGGCTGCAAGAAGAGGTTTGCGCTATTTTACAGCAAGATCCCGGAAATCATGAGGTACGCATCTTTCTGGAGGCAGAAAAAACAAGGCTAAAAGCACCGGCGAGTTTTGCCAGCGCTGCGTCGGAGACAACGCTAACCAAACTGCGCGGTCTGTTAGGCAGTCAAAACGTAGCCATGTAAAATATTCGTAAAACTCGGTATCTCAATAAATTACCTCTTGAAATTTTGAGGCAGATACGGTAGAATTAGCCTAGTGTAGAATTAAACTGGCGCAGAATCGTGAATGGGAAGGGAGATATTGGAATGGCAAAAGAAATTCGCACAATTGGTGTTATGACAAGTGGTGGCGATGCCCAGGGTATGAACCCCTGTATTCGTGCTGTTGTAAGAAGCGCCTTAAATAGCGGACTAAAAGTTAAAGGGATCATTAAAGGGTATAGCGGACTGCTGAATAATGATATTGTCGATATGACGGCAGCTTCCGTAGGTAATATTATCAATCGAGGCGGTACAATTTTATATACGGCTCGTTGCCCTGAATTTATCGATCCGGATCCGGAAAAAGCGGCTGCAGCGCATGCCAAGGCGGCAGAAAACGCAAAGCTGCATGGAATCGACGGTTTGGTAGTTATCGGTGGCGACGGTTCGTGGCAGGGAGCGCAAAAGCTGTCTCAGCATGGCATTAACGTAGTGGGCGTACCGGGTACGATCGATCGCGATATCGCTTGTACCGAGTATACCATTGGATTTGACAGTGCGGTTAACATTGCGCTGGAGGCCGTGATCCGTCTCCGCGACACATCGGCTTCGCATGAGCGCTGCTCCGTGCTTGAGGTTATGGGGCGTCATTGCGGCGAAATCGCGCTATGGGCAGGCCTTTGTGGCGGCGCCGACGCGATCCTGATTCCGGAGCAGCCGGAGTCGGCTAACTTAGATTACATTTTGAAAGTAATCCGCGAAAATAGAGCGCGTGGTAAAAACCATAACATTATCGTGGTGGCAGAAGGCATTGGCCACAGCCAGGATTTGGCTAAAGAAATTCAGGAGATTACCGGTATTGAGTCCAGAGCAACCATATTAGGTCATGTGCAGCGCGGTGGCGCGCCCACAGCGCTGGATATTAAGCATGCGTCCATGATGGGGGCCTACGCGGTTGACCTCTTGGTTCGTGGCGCCAATAATCGCGCGGTTGCGTATCGCGATGGCGAATATGTTGACTTCGATATCGACGAGGCTTTGGCTATGCCTAAACGGACGTCGCTGGATATTATTGAAGTGAATCGCCGTATTTCTACGTATAACTAAGCTACAAATAAAGAAGAGAGGGAGGGTGCATTGTGCTGCATCCTCCTTTGTCATATGAAAGGACCCTCTATGAAAAATCTTCAAGTTTCCGTTACGGAAAAGCCCCAAAGCTACCCCCTTTACATGGGGCGCGGCCTGTTTCCGCTGCTGGCGCAGCACCTTAGCGAAAAGCCGCTGGCGAGCCGGTATGCGGTCATTACGGACAGTACGGTGGATGCGCTGTGGGCGCCGCAGCTGCTTGCGGCATTAGCCGAGCGGGGCCTGACGGCCCAAAAATTTGTTATGCCTGCCGGCGAGACGTATAAAACCAGAGAAACCAAACAGACGCTGGAAAATCAGATGCTGGGCGCCGGCCTGGGCCGGGACACGGCTGTGCTGGCGCTGGGAGGCGGCGTGGTCGGCGATGTGTCCGGATTTGTAGCGGCCACGTATATGCGCGGGGTTCCGGTAATCCAGATTCCCACAACAACGCTAGCTATGGCCGATTCCAGCGTAGGGGGCAAAACGGGCGTAGACACGCCGTATGGCAAAAATCTGATTGGCGCGTTTCACCAGCCGGTAGCCGTTTATATGGATATGGATACGCTGCAGACGCTGGACGAGAAAAATTATCGCGCTGGGCTGGCCGAGGTCGCGAAGCATGGGCTGATTCAAGATATTACTATTGTGTCCCGGATAGAAGAAAACCTAGATCTGATTTTGCGGCGAGAGCCGCAGGTGCTGGAGGAGCTTCTGGCGCTCAGCTGTCAGGTGAAAAGCCGGGTGGTTGCTGAGGACGATCAGGAAAGAGGGCTGCGTCAGATTTTAAACTATGGCCACACCATGGGGCATGCGGTGGAAATGCTGAGTCATTTTGACATGATCCATGGCGAATGCGTGGCAGTGGGCATGGTCTATGCGGCTAAGCTGGCCTTGCGGCTGGGACTCTGCGATCGCGCGTGGGCTGATCGGCAGAGAAATGTGCTGGAAATGCTGGGGCTGCCGGTACGGATTCCGGAGTTTATGGCGCCGCAGGAAGTGATTCATTTAATGAAAATGGATAAAAAGGCGCGGGACGGCCAGATTCGATTTGTTTTATCGCTGGAACCGGGGCGCGTGCAATATGGCGTGCCGGTTGCAGATGAAGAAATCATAAGCTGTATGAAAGAGAGGTAAAAGACATGACGTATCGAAGAGTTCGGCTTGCACAGATCGGACGAGGAAAGGTCACGGATTTTGCGGTGCAGGAGCTGCGACGTTATCTGCGGCAGATGGACGCGCACTTGGTGGTGGATGTGCTCATAGAAGACGCCTATGAGAGCACGCGCCAAGGGGTGCTATGGGTAGGCGAAGGGCTGAGCGACGTTAATGCTTTACTGCCTGCTACGGCGACGGATCCGGCTATGGATGACGCGATTTTAATTGACGTTAAGCAGGGCAGCGGCATACTAACCGGTACCAATGAGCGCAGCGTACTTTTGGCTGTCTATCGATTCCTGAAAGAGCTGGGCTGTGCGTTTGTGCGGCCGGGAGCGGACGGGGAGCGTATTCCTCAAAAGGAGATTGACTCGCCCACGGTTTACGTGCGAGAGGCCGCTTCGTACCGGCATCGCGGCGTTTGCATTGAAGGAGCCGATTCGTATGATAATATTCGGGATATGATTGACTTTCTGCCGAAGGTGGGGCTGAATGAGTACTTTGTACAGTTTTTAGTGCCGGGTACGTTTTTTGAGCGCTGGTATTTCCACGTAAGCAATCCGTATCTGGAAAAAGAAGGATTAGAGCGGCATGATGTCGAGGCTATGACGGTGAGCCTAGAAGAAGAAATTGCCCGCCGGGGCATTGCGTACCATAAAACCGGTCATGGGTGGACCTGTGAGCCCTTTGGCATTGACGGTACCAGCTGGGATAAAGATCGGACGTATGAGGTGCCGCCGGAAACGCAGCCGTATTTGGCAGAGCTGAACGGAGAGCGGCAGCTCTACGAAAATGTGCCGCTGAATACGAATCTGTGTTATTCTAACCCCGCGGTGCGTGATGCGATTACCAGCGCAATTACTCAGTACTGTCAGCGGAATCCGCAGGTAACGTATCTGCATTTTTGGCTGGCTGACGGCACGAATAATCATTGCGAATGCGAAGCCTGTCGAAAGAAGCGACCGGCCGATTGGTATGTGCAGATGCTTAACGAGCTGGATGAAAAAATGACGGCGGCCGGCGTATCGACAAAGGTGGTATTCCTGATTTATGTGGATCTGCTCTGGGAGCCGCAGCAGGAGCAGATTAAGCATCCGGACCGGTTTGTGCTCATGTTCGCGCCGATTACTCGGGCATACGGTAAGTGCTACGGTGATTTTCTGCACTTTGACGGAGAGCTGCCCGCATACGAACGCAATCACCTGACCATGCCTCGGTCACTCGATCAGAATTTGGCGCACCTGCGCCGCTGGCAGGCCGGATTTTCGGGCGATAGCTTTGATTATGACTACCACCTCATGTGGCCGCATATTGCGGATCCCGGGTATGAAAAATGCGCGCAGAATTTGTTCCAGGATATGAAAGATTTGCATGCCATAGGGTTAAATGGCATGATGAGCTGTCAGGTGCAGCGGTGTTCTTTCCCCACCGGGCTGCCTCTGGTTATGATGGCGAATGCGCTTTGGAACGAAAAAAGCGAGTACGAGCCGCAGGCTAAAGCCTATTATCAGGCGGCCTATGGATCTGACGGAGAAGCGGTGCATGCCTATTTGCAGGCGATATCTGAACTTTTCCACTTGTATGACGGCCCCGCGTTTTCAGGAGAGAGCGTAACCGGTCCCTTATGTGAGGATTATGTGGCGCTGCAGGAGAAGATCGCGGCATTTCAGCCGGTTATTGAGCGTAACCTGCAAAAAGGCGGCGCATGCCGGAAGGAATGGGAGATTCTGCAGTTTCATAGCGCATACGTTAGCTTAATGGCGGAAGCTGTTAAGGAAATGGAAATGGGCGAGATCGAGCAGGCTAAAACGCACGCGGCACAGCTGTTTGATCTGGTGAATCAAAATGAGCTGGCGCTGCAGGCCGTTTTGGACGTATATAACATGCAGAATGTATTTCGCTCTAAGCTAAAAATGTAAACTTTTTTTGAACTTTGTCCAAAATAGTGGTCCAGAGGTGAATTTTGTACGATAGTTATATATAGAGGGAGATTTTTTGAGATTTATTTCTTGAAGAAAATCAGAAATTTTTCCTTGAATCTAACTGAATAATGTGCTATAATTCACTTCTGGATTTAATTGGATTTAATCCTTGTTCTTGCCGAAGGCGCGTCAGCGTCTGAGCGTAAGGGCCAAAGACCAAAAGGAGGTGTCAAGCGATGAACAAATACGAAGTAGCAGTGGTTATTTCTTCAACCTTATCCGATGAGGAGAGACAGGCTGTTTTAGAGCAGGTGAAGGGTTACATCACCAAGTATGAAGGCGTCGTTACCGATGTGGACGATTGGGGAAGGCGTAAGCTGGCTTATGAGATCCGCAAGCAAAACGAAGGCTATTATTACTTCATTAAAGTGGATGCAGTGCCCAGCATGGCTGTTTCGTTGGAGCAAAGCCTGCGTCTTATGAACGAAACCGTGCTTCGCTATCTGATTATCCGTGAAGGCGAATAAGATAGCACAACCGAAAGGGGTTTTGTGATGAACAAAGTAATTTTAATGGGCAGATTAACGCGTGATCCCGAAATTCGCTATAGCCAAGGAGCGCAAGGAACCGCGGTATGCCGCTATAGCTTAGCGGTTAACCGTTCCTATAAGCGTGAGGGAGAGCCAGATGCAGATTTCATTAATATTGTTGCCTTTGGCAATCGCGGTGAATTTGCCAACAAGTATTTTAAAAAGGGTATGATGGTCGCCGTCGTTGGTGAGCTGCGGATTAGCAGCTATACCGACAAAGACGGAAATAAACGCTGGAGCACGGATGTTGTGGTTAGCGAGCAGCATTTTGCCGAGAGCCGGGCATCCTTCGAAGGTCGCAGCCAGGGTGGCGGAAGCTATGCCGGCAGCAGAGACTTCGCACCGGCGGGGCGCGGCTATAACGCAGCGCCGCCGCAGCAGGCACCGGCGTATGAGGCGCCGCAGCCGGATGGGTTTATGCCCATTGACAGCGAAATCGAAGGCGACGAAGACTCGCCCTTCTAAAGTTTTCCATAATGAGGAAAAGACAAAGACTGAAATAACGAAACCGACTGAGACGACAACAGGCGGCAAGAGACGCAGAAA
>CALWPV010000071.1 GCA_944383515.1 uncultured Clostridia bacterium | reverse complement strand
GGCAAAGAGTCTCTCCCAGTCTTCCCAGGTATACCCGATTGCCTCTTTTCCATTCCATTCTTCTTCTAAAGGATTCTTTTTTCCAGAGTACATTGTAAGTTCCAGAACGACATTGCCATGCAAGTTCACCGTATTCGACACACTATAGCGACCACCCCACTGTTTTTCCACATACTCCCAATATTTCTCCGGGTAATGAGCAAAAACGGCTTCTAGTTCCTCGCGGTACGGCTCCTGTCCTAAGTCAATAAAGGACTCCATATCGATAACGCTACGCTGAGAAAGCGAAGCGGTAAAAATATCGATGTCTTCGGACAAACAGCTCTGCACTGCTTCCTTTTCCAGCTCTAAGTTGTCTTTTTCTATGAGCTGGTAAATAATTAGTTCCACAGAGAAGCCCCATGTTTCCTGCGTATATTCTGTTAATGCCTCCCAGGCTTCCTGCCATGTATCGGTTGACACAATGCGAGATACGGCTCCTATTGTCAGCACCGGGGTTTCACCGGACGGCGTAAAACGCCAAAGGGCCACGCCGTCTTCTACAACGGGCTGCATTACTTCTTCAGTTTCCAAAGGTACTTCTTCTCTGTCGGATTCCGTATTCGTATTCACTTCAATATCTTTATTCATTGTACAGGCAGAAAACAGAGTGGCTACTATTACAAGAATAGCAATAATAACAATCATTCCCTTTTTCATTTTTATCACCATTTCCAAACATTTACACAAAAAGAGCCAAAAGAAATCACGTATGCTAACCGGCGGACTACTTTGTTTTCAAAACCTCGAATATCGTTAAAACTTATTTTAAGTATAGTATTCATTTTTACATTTGTCCACCGTTATTATACACAAAAGGCTCGCCTGGAAACTATGCATAATATATAAGAAAAGAGACGGCTCTGTAAAACAAAAATTCTACAAAGCCGTCTCTTCTTTACGGTTTTCTGGCCAGCTGCAAATCCATTGTGTCATACACCGTAATCTGGCCGCCATATCGATCAATCGCTTCTTCTACTTTGGTAAAAAACTCCTCTCGCACTGGTTCGTCCATAGCAATATGATCCGAATACGTGCCCAGCAGCAAACGGTATTCTCTTCCTGAAAACACACGCGTTCTATAAAACAGCGCGTACTGAATGTCCGTAAAGCCGTAAGCACTGGCAATTTCCGCCCTCTCTGCCGCCTCAGCCTCGCTGTAGGGAGTTATCTTCTGCGGCTCTCGGTTATAAAAGGGATAATAATAGTCCGCATATAACCGGTCCAGCGCCTCCGTCAGCGCCGCATTATCTTCTCCGCGAAACGGATGATTCGCAAAGCGGGCAAACGCGCCCCCGCTTTTTAGCATAGCCCATACCTTCGGGTACCCCAGCGCTTCGGGCACCCAATGAAACGCCGAAGCACTGTAAATCAGATCATAAGCGCTTTCTTCCATAGGCACCTCTTCAAATTTACCAACCATCACCGAAAAATTAGGATACGCTCCAAATTTCTCCCGGCAAAGCGCCGAAAACTGCGTCCCCGGTTCCACCGCCGTCACTGCGCATCCAGTCTGTAAAACAGGCAGCGTTGCCTGTCCGCCGCCAATACCCACCTCGACAGCCCGGCTACTTTCACTCAAACCACTATACTGAAACACTTTGTCGTACAGCGCCTTAACGTATCCGGGCCGCAGCTTCTCATACGTTTCGGCCACGGTATCAAACGTCCAGCCCAGTCCTTCCATTACCATATTCGGCTCCCGCGCATTACGCTAAAAACGTCTTATAGTCCTCATAATTCTTCGCCAGTAGCGCCGGCGTATCCAGTCCATACGGGCACTTCGCCGCGCACTGCCGGCAATGAATGCAGTCTTCAATCTTCTTCATCATCGCCTGCCCCCGCTCACTCAGCCATCCGGCTGCCGGCGAACGGCGCAAAAGCAGCGACATGCGCGCGCAGGTATTGATCTCAATCCCCTGCGGACAAGGCATACAATAGCCGCACCCGCGGCAAAAATCTCCCGCGAGCTCCTTTCGGTCGTGCGCAATTAACGCCTGCAGCTCCTCCGTAAGCGGCATGTCCTGCTCTCCGTATGACAAAAATTCGTCAAGCTCGCGCTCTCTCTGAATACCCCAAATCGGCAGGGCATTCTCAAACTGAGCCAGATACGCATACGCAGCGTCAGAACGGGTAATGAGTCCGCCCGAAAGCGCTTTCATGCAGATAAATCCTATGTTTTTCTCTGCGCAGGCTTTAACCAGCGCTATGTCCTTATCGCTGGCCAAATAGCTAAACGGAAACTGGAGCGTATCGTACAGCCCACTGTCAATGGCCTCCTGCGCAACCGCTAGCCGGTGATTAGTAATGCCAATAAAACGAATTTTCCCTTGCGCCTTTGCCTCTAACATGCATTCATACAGGCCGCTGCCATCGCCCGGCTTCGGACAAAACGAAGGATTATGAAACTGGTAAATGTCCACATGATCGGTTTTTAAAAGCGACAAACTAGTCTCTAAATCTTTCCAAAATCCCTCCGGTGTTTTTGCGCCGGTCTTCGTGGCAATAATAATGTCGCCTCGCACGTCCGATAACGCATTGCCAATTTTTTCCTCGCTATCGCTATACGCTCTGGCCGTGTCAAAGAAGCGAATACCGCCCGCATACGCTTTACGTAAAATTTTGGCGCTTTCTTCCATGGTAACCCGCTGAATCGGCAGCGCGCCAAAACCATTGCGACAAACTGTAATCTGTGTTCTTCCTAAAGTTACTGTTTTCATGTTAATCCTCCATTCCGAAGCGCTACATTAGATAATAATTTATTATGCGCTACTTTGTTTTTCTTGTCAAGACCACGCCCTTCATGATAAAATAACTTTGTCAAGTTATATTAAAATCAACATTTTGTGAAGAACCGGAGCACTCTATGTCTAATGTTCGTCATACGCAGGCGCTGGCCGCCTGCGGCCTTTTGCTGACAGCCCTAATCTGGGGCTTTGCTTTTGTTGTTGTCAAAAATTCGCTCGATCTGATCCCCCCTATCTACATGTTAGCGTTTCGTTTCACCATTGCTTCGGCAGCGCTGGCCCTGATTCTATTTCGGCGCCTACGGCGCATAACGCGGCGCGACCTACAAAGCGGCGCTATTTTAGGTGTTTTCCTGTTTGCCGCCTATGCGCTGCAAACCATTGGCTGCCAATATACCACGGCCGGTAAAAACGCATTTTTAACCACCATATACGTAATTTTAGTTCCCTTTTTACACTGGCTCATTAATCGTCGGCGGCCCGATCGCTATGTCATTGGCGGCGCGCTGCTTGCTATGGTGGGCATTGGTCTTCTCTCGCTGCAGGGCGAAGGCGGCATTGCGCTGGGCGATCTGCTCACGCTTCTTTGTGGAATTTTCTTTGCCGTCCATATTGTCTATATCGATCGTTACACACTCGCGCAGGATCCTGCCATTTTAACGGTATTGCAGCTAGCCACGGCGGCTGTGCTTTCTTTTCTTTTGGCTCCCCTAATCGACGGGCCTTTTCCCGCGCAGGCGCTTCACCCCGAAGCCGTTACCGGTATGCTCTATCTGGGGCTTCTCAGCACCATGCTTGGTTTTCTTCTTCAAAACGTAGGGCAAAAATATACAACGCCTAGTACCGCTTCTCTGCTGCTCTCGTTTGAATCTGTTTTTGGCGTACTCTTTTCCACCCTGTTTTTACATGAAGCCATGACAGCGCGCATGCTCCTGGGGTGCCTGCTCATGTTCATTGCTGTACTGCTCGTTGAAACCCGGTTTTCCTTTCTTCGTTGGAAAACATTGTCTAAAAAATGGAGGTAAACTATGGTTATTCGTCCCGAAACCCCGGCTGACTACAGCCAAATTGCTGACATCACCTATGAGGCTTTCTCTGCCTGGAAGCCGCGCCCCTTCCGCGCCGAGCCCACCTTAGTAGACGCCATGCGCTCCGGCCAGTTCTATGACCCCGAGCTCTCTCTCGTAGCCGAAGAGGAAGAAACGCATCGTGTTATAGGCCACGCCTTGTTCTCGTTTCTCCCTTCCATTCTGCTGGGGCAGGAGAAAAAAGGAGCGTATCTGGCTCCGCTCACCGTGGCTCCCACGCATCAGCGGCAGGGCGTCGGCTCGGCGCTGCTGGCCGAGGGCGCGCGTATTGCGCGTGAAAAAGGAATTGCGTTTATTCTGCTCTGCGGCCATCCGGACTATTATATTCGGCATGGCTACCAGCCGCAGGCGTTTTCACTGACGGGCTGTACCGTCACACTGGAGCCCGGCACGCAAGCTCCGGCGTTTATAGAACGCCCGGTACGCCAGAGCGATCTGCCTTGGCTTACGCGTCGCTGGAAGGAGCTACACCTGACGGATCGCCTGGCGCTATATCCCGGTGATCTCATTGGGCAGTGGATGAGCCACTCGCCTTTAAGCCGCTCCAGTGTTTTTCTAACCCCAGAGACAGATGAAATTGCAGGGTATGTTCGTTATATCCCTCAAAGTGCAGAAATCCATGATTTTGTGCCTATGCCCCACCAGGCGGAGTCTCTTCTTCGCTTTCTTTCTTCCACTTCTTCGGCCGCGCTGCCGCTGCCCGCGCAGACCGCGCGTGAGCTTGGACTTGCCGCCGCGGAGCATGTAACCTCGTCAGACGCCTATTTTATGCTGAATGTAGCTGGCGATTCCGTAGTTAACGAATATTTGCAAAGCCGCGAGCCCGGTATTGTCGTCTTTCCCTCCGTGCTTGATTTGGACACGTAATCATGGAAATTGCTCACAAAACCTATAGCCTGCCTGACTTTATCCGTCTCCCGTTTCGGGCGGCGCCTGTATCGACTGTGCTTTGCCTTCTGCAAGTGGTGCTCAACGCGCTGGTACCGTCGCTGCAAGCCGTGCTAACCGCGCGGTTCATTGATACCGCGCTGCTTATTTTCGCCGGTCAGGCCAGCGCTTCTCGCATTGGCTTTCCGCTGCTTTTGATTATACTGCTTCTGCTGTATCAATACACGGCGCAGTCTCTCATTGGCCTGGCCAAAACTCGTCTCACGCTGCGCCTTACCGAAACCTACCGTCTGGCCATTCTAACCAAACGGGCGCGCCTTTCTTACGAACATGTGGAAAATAATGAGACCTGGGACCTGATTACCCGTGTTGGTCAAGACCCTGCCGAGCGGCTCATGAAGGGGTTTCAGTGCCTGCTTCAGCTTATAGCCCTCATCTTTTATGTGGGCTCTTTGCTAGCCGTTGTCGGGACGCAGGTCTGGTGGACGGCGCCGCTCATTTTAGCTTTTTCCGTGCCGCTGTTCGCGCTGTCGATTCGCAGCGGCAAACGGACGTATGAGGCTTCCAAAGAGGCCGCCAAATACACGCGCCGCGCCAAGTATCTGCAATCCGTTCTTACCAGCCGCGAGGCGGCGGCCGAACGCCATCTCTTCGGTTTTGCCCCGGCTCTGGGCCGCCGCTACGAACAGGCCTTTTCGGCTGCCTACCATATCAATTACAAAACGCAGCGCAAAGTATTTATTAAAATGAAGGGCAGCGGACTCATTACCGTACTGATCTGCATTTTAACCGCGGCTGTTCTCATTGCGCCACTGGGCGCCGGCCAGATTAGCATTGGTATTTTCATGAGCTTTATTACGGCTACCTTTAATCTGGCACAGAGCATTTCATGGCAGCTCACCGACATTGC